>NZ_JBEAIJ010000027.1:0-528 GCF_040065315.1 Klebsiella sp. CN_Kp100 | reverse complement strand
TGAGACAGGTGCTGCATGGCTGTCGTCAGCTCGTGTTGTGAAATGTTGGGTTAAGTCCCGCAACGAGCGCAACCCTTATCCTTTGTTGCCAGCGATTAGGTCGGGAACTCAAAGGAGACTGCCAGTGATAAACTGGAGGAAGGTGGGGATGACGTCAAGTCATCATGGCCCTTACGAGTAGGGCTACACACGTGCTACAATGGCATATACAAAGAGAAGCGACCTCGCGAGAGCAAGCGGACCTCATAAAGTATGTCGTAGTCCGGATTGGAGTCTGCAACTCGACTCCATGAAGTCGGAATCGCTAGTAATCGTGGATCAGAATGCCACGGTGAATACGTTCCCGGGCCTTGTACACACCGCCCGTCACACCATGGGAGTGGGTTGCAAAAGAAGTAGGTAGCTTAACCTTCGGGAGGGCGCTTACCACTTTGTGATTCATGACTGGGGTGAAGTCGTAACAAGGTAACCGTAGGGGAACCTGCGGTTGGATCACCTCCTTACCTGAAAGAACCTGCCTTTGTAGTG
>NZ_JBEAIJ010000026.1:0-578 GCF_040065315.1 Klebsiella sp. CN_Kp100 | reverse complement strand
GTCAGGGAGAACTCATCTCGGGGCAAGTTTCGTGCTTAGATGCTTTCAGCACTTATCTCTTCCGCATTTAGCTACCGGGCAATGCCATTGGCATGACAACCCGAACACCAGTGATGCGTCCACTCCGGTCCTCTCGTACTAGGAGCAGCCCCCCTCAATTCTCCAGCGCCCACGGCAGATAGGGACCGAACTGTCTCACGACGTTCTAAACCCAGCTCGCGTACCACTTTAAATGGCGAACAGCCATACCCTTGGGACCTACTTCAGCCCCAGGATGTGATGAGCCGACATCGAGGTGCCAAACACCGCCGTCGATATGAACTCTTGGGCGGTATCAGCCTGTTATCCCCGGAGTACCTTTTATCCGTTGAGCGATGGCCCTTCCATTCAGAACCACCGGATCACTATGACCTGCTTTCGCACCTGCTCGCGCCGTCACGCTCGCAGTCAAGCCAGCTTATGCCATTGCACTAACCTCCTGATGTCCGACCAGGATTAGCTGACCTTCGTGCTCCTCCGTTACTCTTTAGGAGGAGACCGCCCCAGTCAAACTACCCACCAGACACTGTCCGCAACCC
>NZ_JBEAIJ010000023.1:0-661 GCF_040065315.1 Klebsiella sp. CN_Kp100 | reverse complement strand
GGGCTCCTACTGCTTGTACGTACACGGTTTCAGGTTCTTTTTCACTCCCCTCGCCGGGGTTCTTTTCGCCTTTCCCTCACGGTACTGGTTCACTATCGGTCAGTCAGGAGTATTTAGCCTTGGAGGATGGTCCCCCCATATTCAGACAGGATACCACGTGTCCCGCCCTACTCTTCGAGTTCACAACCTGTGTGTTTTAGTGTACGGGAGTATCACCCTGTACCCTGCGACTTTCCAGACGCTTCCACTAACACACAAGCTGATTCAGACTCCGGGCTGCTCCCCGTTCGCTCGCCGCTACTGGGGGAATCTCGGTTGATTTCTTTTCCTCGGGGTACTTAGATGTTTCAGTTCCCCCGGTTCGCCTCGTTAACCTATGTATTCAGTTAACGATAGTGCAACGAATTGCACTGGGTTTCCCCATTCGGACATCGCCGGCTGTAACGGTTCATATCACCTTACCGACGCTTTTCGCAGATTAGCACGTCCTTCATCGCCTCTGACTGCCAGGGCATCCACCGTGTACGCTTAGTCGCTTAACCTCACAACCCGAAGATGTTTCGTGAAACATCATCGTGTCGCGAAAATTTGAGAGACTCGAACACACTTGAACAGTGTGTCGTTTCAATTTTCAGCTTGATCCAGATTTTTAAAGAGCAAA
>NZ_JBEAIJ010000022.1:0-751 GCF_040065315.1 Klebsiella sp. CN_Kp100 | reverse complement strand
TGGCCAGGTTCACGTAGCCCATCAGGTGGTCCACGTACTCCTGCAGCACCGATATATGACGCAGGGTGCCGCGACGGGACGCGTCCACCGGCGCAAACTGGTTCTCTTCCGCCAGGCGCTGGATATCGCGCAGCCCGGTGTCACCGCTGATGGGCTTCGCGTTTTCACGCACCAGCTTCATGCCGTTGTAGTTCATCGGGTTATGGCTGGCCGTCACTTCTATCCCGCCGTCCACGCCCAGGTGGAAGGTGGCGAAGTAAATCTCTTCGGTCCCGCTCAGACCAATATCCAGCACGTCCGTTCCCGCATCCATCAGGCCTCTGGCCAGCGCCAGCTTCAGCGACTCGCTGGTCAGACGCACATCGCCACCCACCACGATCGTTTTCGGCTTCAGAAATTCACCGTAGGCGCGTCCGATACGGTAGGCGATATCTTCGTTTAATTCTTCGCCCAGTTCGCCGCGGATATCGTAAGCTTTAAAACAATTTAATTTTGCCATCTATTTAATCCTTAAATACAAATTAGCAACGACCATACTGGTCTTTAATACGGATAATGTCGTCTTCGCCCAGGTAGGAGCCGGACTGGATCTCCAGCACTTCCAGCGGGATACGTCCCGGGTTCTCGAGGCAGTGCTCGGCACCAATGGGAATAAAGGTCGACTGATTTTCAGTCAGCAGGAACTGCTTGCCGTTAACCGTTATCTGCCCCGTCCCGGCGAGGATCACCCAGTGCTCGGCGCGGTGGTGAT
>NZ_JBEAIJ010000021.1:0-768 GCF_040065315.1 Klebsiella sp. CN_Kp100 | reverse complement strand
GTGACTGATGCTGGTCTTACCTGTTACTCATCTCGCTTCTCTGGCTGCAACCTTACGGCAGGTTATTGCTCTTTTAACGCATGGGATACTGGCCGCCGGTTAACCGGTGACCTGTATCCCATGGTAATCCTCTTCACGACTCAGCAGCGCCCATGCTATACGGGCATTCTTGTTCGCCAGCGCCACCGTCGCGATGTTCCGGTTTCGTCTCTCCGACACCCCCTGCAACCACTGGCTGCGCCTGTCAGTTTTATTCTGACACGCATTCAGCACTGCCCGCGCTCCATGGATTATCAGCGTCCGCACGTAGCGGTCCCCCCGCTTGCTGATATGGCCCAGTCGCGCCTTTCCTCCGCTTGAGTGCTGCCGCGGAACCAGCCCCAGATAAGCCGCCATTTCCCGGCCGCTCCTGAACTGTCTGCCATCACCCACTGCAGCCACCAGGGCACTGGCCACCACCGGACCCATCCCCTCTATCGCCAGCAGCCTTTTTATCCGGATATCATCCCGTGCTGACTGCTGAAGCCGCCTGTCGTGGCGGGCGACACGCTCATCCAGTCCCTGCAGCTCTTCTGACAGTTCGCACAGCAGACGAATAAAACACTCATCCCACTGCACCTGCTGCGACACTATCTCCGGTAGCGCCTTACGCAGTTGCGCTATTCCCGCTGGCAACACCACACCGAACTCCCCCAGCAGACCCCGTATCTCATTGCTCAGGGCTGTCCGGGCACGGATGAGTCTGGCCCGGACGCGGTGCTCCGCCTG
>NZ_JBEAIJ010000020.1:0-860 GCF_040065315.1 Klebsiella sp. CN_Kp100 | reverse complement strand
ACGTTGAGACGCACTACCGGCTCGGTGTTCGAGCTGCGCAGGTTAAAACGCCACTCCGGATATTCAATACTGATGCCGTCTGTGGTGTCCACGTTGACGGCATCCGGTTCATAGCGTTCACGGATGCGCGCTATTGCCGCCGCCGCATTCTCCAGCTTGCGGTTTATTTCCCCCGACGCCGGGAACGCCGCCTGCCGGTCCGCCACCAGCGCCTTCAGCGGGCTGTTCTTCAGACACAGCAGCTCCGCCACCAGCAGCCACGGGATCATCCCGCTGTCGCAGTAGGCGAAATCGCGGAAATAGTGGTGTGCGCTCATCTCCCCGCCGTAAATCGCATCTTCCTGACGCATCCGCTCTTTAATGAACGCGTGCCCGGTCTTCGACATCACCGGCGTGCCGCCGCTGCGGGTCACCATATCCACCGTATTCCACGTCAGACGCGGGTCGTGAATAATCCGGGCACCCGGCTGCTTCTGCAGGAACGCTTCCGCCAGCAGGCCAACAATATAATAGCCTTCGATAAATTCTGCATCGTTATCAAACATAAAGCAGCGGTCGAAGTCACCGTCAAAGGCGATACCCATGTCCGCGCCGTGCTCGCGCACCGCATCCGCGGTGTCCTGCCGGCACTCCGGCAGCAGCGGGTTCGGGATACCGTTCGGGAAGTGGCCGTCCGGCTGGTGATGCACCTTGATAAAGGTCACCGGCACGCCTGCCGCCACAAAACGTTTCTCCACTTCATCAATCACGTGACCGGCTGCGCCGTTGCCGGAGTTCACCACCAGCTTCAGCGGACGGGTGAAGCTGGCCAGGTTCACGTAGCCCATCAGGTGGTCCACGTACTCCTGCAGCACCGATAT
>NZ_JBEAIJ010000019.1:0-872 GCF_040065315.1 Klebsiella sp. CN_Kp100 | reverse complement strand
TACCATCAGCGTGCCTTCTCCCGAAGTTACGGCACCATTTTGCCTAGTTCCTTCACCCGAGTTCTCTCAAGCGCCTTGGTATTCTCTACCTGACCACCTGTGTCGGTTTGGGGTACGATTTGATGTTACCTGATGCTTAGAGGCTTTTCCTGGAAGCAGGGCATTTGTCACTTCAGCACCGTAGTGCCTCGTCATCACACCTCAGCGTTAGTAACGTTCCGGATTTACCTGGAACATCCGCCTACATGCTTAAACCGGGACAACCGTCGCCCGGCCAACATAGCCTTCTCCGTCCCCCCTTCGCAGTAACACCAAGTACAGGAATATTAACCTGTTTCCCATCGACTACGCCTTTCGGCCTCGCCTTAGGGGTCGACTCACCCTGCCCCGATTAACGTTGGACAGGAACCCTTGGTCTTCCGGCGTGCGGGTTTTTCACCCGCATTATCGTTACTTATGTCAGCATTCGCACTTCTGATACCTCCAGCAACCCTCACAGGCCACCTTCAACGGCTTACAGAACGCTCCCCTACCCAACAACACATAGTGTCGCTGCCGCAGCTTCGGTGCATGGTTTAGCCCCGTTACATCTTCCGCGCAGGCCGACTCGACCAGTGAGCTATTACGCTTTCTTTAAATGATGGCTGCTTCTAAGCCAACATCCTGGCTGTCTGGGCCTTCCCACATCGTTTCCCACTTAACCATGACTTTGGGACCTTAGCTGGCGGTCTGGGTTGTTTCCCTCTTCACGACGGACGTTAGCACCCGCCGTGTGTCTCCCGTGATAACATTCTTCGGTATTCGTAGTTTGCATCGGGTTGGTAAGTCGGGATGACCCCCTAGCCGAAACAGTGCTCTACCCCCGAAGATGA
>NZ_JBEAIJ010000018.1:0-946 GCF_040065315.1 Klebsiella sp. CN_Kp100 | reverse complement strand
CGCAGAATGGCGATGACCCGCTGATGCTTGTCCTGGCAGCGGACCACATCATCAATAATCAGCAGGTCTTCCACGACGCCATTCGCGTCGCGGAGCAGTATGCGCAGGCTGACCATCTGGTCACCTTCGGTATCGTTCCGAACACCCCCGAAACCGGCTACGGCTATATCCAGCGCGGTGATGCGCTGGGGGAAGGGGAGCACACGCCTTATCAGGTCGCCCGCTTTGTCGAGAAGCCGGACCTGGAGCGTGCGCAGGCCTATCTGGCCTCCGGAGAATATTACTGGAACAGCGGCATGTTCATGTTCCGGGCGAAAAAGTATCTCTCCGAACTGGCAAAATTCCGCCCGGATATTCTCGAAGTCTGCACGGCTGCGGTCCGCGCCGCCGACAGCGGCAGCGACTTTATCAGCATCCCGCATGAGGTGTTCAGCACCTGTCCCGACGAATCCGTTGACTATGCGGTGATGGAAAAGACCGCCGATGCGGTGGTGGTGGGGCTGGACGCAGACTGGAGCGACGTCGGCTCATGGTCAGCCCTGTGGGACGTCAGCCCGAAAGATGAGCTGGGCAACGTGCTGACCGGCGATGCCTGGGTGCACAACAGCCAGAACTGCTACATCAACAGCGACGAAAAGCTGGTGGCGGCTATCGGCGTTGAGGACCTGGTGATCGTCAGCACCAAGGATGCGGTGCTGGTGATGAATAAAAACCGCGCCCAGGACGTGAAAAAGGTCGTGGAGTACCTGAAGGCCAACCAGCGCAGCGAATACAAACGACACCGCGAAATCTACCGTCCGTGGGGCCGCAGCGACGTGGTGGTCCAGACGCCGCGCTTCAACGTTAACCGTATCACCGTCAAGCCGGGCGGGGCGTTCTCCATGCAGATGCATCACCACCGCGCCGAGCACTGGGTGATCCTCGCCGGGACGGGGCAGATAACGGT
>NZ_JBEAIJ010000017.1:0-1166 GCF_040065315.1 Klebsiella sp. CN_Kp100 | reverse complement strand
CACGGTGATACCAGATGCTTTTCCCGCTGGCGGTGCCGCGCACCGGTCCGGACTACCCGACCGCGCTGGCCCCGTAGCCCGGGCAAGGCGCGGCTTTACCGCGCCGCCCCCGGGAAGGGGGAAAGGACTACAGCAGCGCTTTCGCTTTCGCGACAACGTTGTCCACGGTGAAGCCAAACTCTTCAAACAGCTGCTCCGCCGGCGCTGACTCACCGAAGGTGGTCATGCCAACGATCGCGCCGTTCAGGCCCACGTATTTGAACCAGTAGTCGGCGATACCCGCTTCGATGGCCACGCGCGCAGAGACCGCTTTCGGCAGCACCGCTTCACGGTAAGCCGCATCCTGCTTGTCGAACGCATCGGTGGACGGCATGGAAACCACGCGCGCCTTCACGCCTTCGGCAGTCAGTTTTTCGTAAGCGGCAACCGCCAGCTCCACTTCAGAGCCGGTGGCGATGAAGATCAGCTCCGGCTGACCGGCGCAATCTTTCAGCACGTAGCCGCCGCGGGCGACGTTCGCCAGCTGCTCTTCGGTGCGCTCCTGCTGCGCCAGGTTCTGACGCGACAGAATCAGCGCGGTCGGGCCGTCCTGACGCTCTACGCCGTATTTCCACGCGATGGCGGATTCCACCTGGTCGCACGGACGCCATGTGGACATGTTCGGGGTGACGCGCAGGGAAGCCACCTGCTCAACCGGCTGGTGCGTCGGGCCGTCTTCGCCCAGACCGATGGAGTCGTGGGTGTAGACCATCACCTGACGCTGCTTCATCAGCGCCGCCATACGTACCGCGTTACGCGCGTACTCGACGAACATCAGGAAGGTGGAGGTGTACGGCAGGAAACCGCCGTGCAGGGCGATACCGTTGGCAATGGCGGTCATACCGAATTCACGCACGCCGTAGTGGATATAGTTACCGGCAGCGTCTTCGTTGATAGCCCTGGAGCCGGACCACAGGGTCAGGTTACTTGGCGCCAGGTCAGCGGAGCCGCCGAGGAACTCAGGCAGCAGCGGGCCGAAGGCTTCAATGGCGTTCTGCGACGCTTTACGGCTGGCGATTTTCGCCGGGTTAGCCTGCAGCTTCGCGATGAATTCGTTCGCTTTCGCGTCGAAATCAGCCGGCATCTCGCCTTTCATACGGCGGGTGAATTCTGCTGCTTCCTGCGGG
>NZ_JBEAIJ010000016.1:0-1690 GCF_040065315.1 Klebsiella sp. CN_Kp100 | reverse complement strand
AATCGCTGTCGGAATCCGAGTCACTGTCAGAGTCGGAATCGCTGTCGGAATCGGAATCGGAGTCGCTGTCCGAATCCGAGTCACTGTCCGAATCCGAGTCACTGTCAGAGTCCGAGTCGCTGTCGCTATCCGAGTCACTGTCAGAGTCGGAATCGCTGTCGGAATCGGAGTCGCTGTCGGAATCCGAATCGCTGTCGGAATCCGAGTCGCTGTCGGAATCCGAGTCGCTGTCGGAGTCCGAATCGCTGTCAGAGTCAGAATCGCTGTCCGAATCCGAATCGCTGTCGGAGTCGGAGTCCGAGTCGCTGTCCGAATCCGAGTCACTGTCAGAATCGGAATCGCTGTCCGAATCGGAATCGCTGTCAGAGTCGGAATCGCTGTCAGAGTCAGAATCGCTGTCCGAATCGGAATCGCTGTCAGAGTCCGAGTCGCTGTCCGAATCCGAGTCGCTGTCCGAGTCCGAATCGCTGTCGGAATCCGAATCGCTGTCCGAATCCGAGTCACTGTCCGAATCCGAATCGCTGTCGGAATCCGAATCACTGTCAGAGTCCGAGTCACTGTCGGAATCGCTGTCGCTATCCGAGTCGCTGTCAGAGTCCGAGTCGCTGTCGGAATCCGAATCGCTGTCTGAATCCGAATCGCTGTCGGAGTCAGAATCGGCATCGCTATCCGTATCATCAGCCAGGCCAATATTAATGGTCAGCGTTGTGGTAGCCGTATCGCCATCCGCATCCGTGATGGTGTAGGTAAATACCTCCGTCTGCCCGACTGAATCAGCATCTCCGGTCGCCTGATAGGTATAAGTACCGTCGGCATAGATCACCAGCTTACCGTAGGCGCCCTCAACGATCGTTCCTCCTGAGCTAACCTGCTGCGCCGATGCCCCCGTAACCGAGGATGCAACGATGCTGGTCACAGTAATACCCGTACCGATATCACCTACGTCTCCGCCAGCATCCGTCTGGAGTACGTTACCGCTGATGATCGCGGATTCGTATCCTACAGAGTCGGTTACCGCCACATCGACCGCTGTCGCTACGCTGATATTCGCCAGGAAGTTTACCAACGTCGGCAGCAGGCCAGTATTCGTCGGCGACGATATCACTACCGTGTAGTTCCCCTCCGGCAGGTCGCTGAAGCTGGCGCTGCCGCTGTAATCCAGGCTCACGCCTCCCGCCGTAATAGTCACCGCATTCGATGCTAGCGCAACCACTTCTCCGGTCACCGTATTAATCACCGCGAGATCGGCCTTGAAGGTATCCGTCCCACCCAGCAGAAGCAGTAGCGTATTGATCAGCGCCGCCGAGCTCAGCGTTGTACCGCCGGAGATATCCAGCGCCACATCCTGAGTCGTTCCACTCGCAACCGTAAAATCAAAGTTGTTCCCGCTAAGCAACGAAACATCGACCACGCCAAGCAAGTTCACGCCTGTCAGTTGGGTAATCGTACCGTTCAGGCCCTCGAGGTTGTCATGATTCTCGAAGATCAGAGCGGTATTGGTATCCGCGTTGGCTTGCGGGATATCCGAGTCGCTATCCGAATCCGAATCGCTGTCGGAGTCAGAGTCACTGTCTGAGTCCGAATCGCTGTCGGAGTCCGAATCGCTGTCCGAATCCGAGTCGCTGTCAGAGTCCGAATCGCTGTCGGAATCCGAATCACTGTCAGAGTCCGAGTCGCTGTCGCAATCCGA
>NZ_JBEAIJ010000015.1:0-2662 GCF_040065315.1 Klebsiella sp. CN_Kp100 | reverse complement strand
CCTCTTCATCCGTGCGGCCGGCTGCCGGGACACCGGCGCTGAATATCTGCGCCGGCAGCCTGAAGTTGCGCAGCTTCAGCAGCGCCAGCGGACCGTCGCCCAGCTCCGTGCGCAGCAGCCACTGCAGCTGCCGCCTGTCCGGCGCGGTGACGGTCAGCCGGTACAGCCCGTCCCCCGCTTTCTGCCGCGCCATCGACTCCAGCATCCGGATAACGCCCCACGGGCCGCTGTGGTTTGCATACAGACGGCTTCCCGCCGTCGTTGACGTCCAGGTCAGCATCGACCCCGGTTTATTCATCACCCCCGGCCAGCGGAAGCGCTGCCAGTCGGCCAGCTGGTTAAAATAGTGCAGCGTCTGCCCGTCAAGCGTCAGCGCTGTTTCCACCACTTCCCGCATCGCCACCCCCTGCATCTCAAAGCTGATGCCCTGGCTGCCGTCGGTGAACAGGATATCGGACAGCTGGCTGAGCTGGTTCACCGCGTTCAGAAAGGCCGGGCTGAAGGTCAGCCCCTGGCTGCGGGTGCTGTCCGCCACCCAGTCGCTGCCCTCCCGGCGCAGCACCCCGCCCAGCTCCGTACTGAGAAAACGGTCAATACGTCCGGTATCGCGGCGGATAAACGCCGCCAGCATCGGCAGCGAAGCGTCGCTCTTCCCGGCCGCAAAGGGATAGCGCCCCTGAAACGCCGCATTCCAGTTCGCGACCACGGAGCGCTGCCACGCCTCGTTCAGGCTGGCCGCCGACGGCTGCAGTACCGCCTCCCGGGCCTGAGTCAGCGGCTGAACAAACATCGTCTGCCCGAAACCGCGCCACGCCTCACCGAGGCTGGCCGCCACCAGGCTGCCGTACTCCTGCGTGTCGGTCAGCTCCACGCTCCGGCCCCGGAACACCGTCTGCGCCAGCTGCTGCATCATCGCCTGCGGGTCGGCGGCATTCGCCACCTGCTGGAGTTTCAGGCGCACGCGGGTGATGCGGGTGAGCCAGGTCTGTAAGCTGAGCGAGCTGTCGGCAGCCATCACCTTCTGCGCGCTGTTTTTGCCCGTCAGGGTCAGCAGCGGGCCGAAGGTGCTGTCCAGCGGGCCGCGAGGACCGGCTGCCTGCTGGTCAATGACCGGCTTTTTATCCCTACCCGGCAGATTTTTCGCCGTCCTCACCAGGAAATCAGAGAGAGCCTCCCCCTGCTCTCCGGTCTGCCCCTGCCAGGCCAGAGTGTTCATCAGCGCAATCAGCGGCGACTGGCGGACATCGCCGGTCAGGGTGAGCTGGTCGGTGACATCGGTAATGTTGTGCGCCGGATTCAGCCGGATGCTGTTAAGGAAGTTCAGCCACGCTCCGGCAAAATCGGTAAAGTAGCGGTTCGTCAGCCGCTGTTTCAGCGCCTCCGGGGAGACATCCGTGGACACGGTGTTACGGTTGTCGCTCAGCACCCAGTCGATTTCATCGCGCCGCGAGGCCACGGCGGCGTCGATGGCGTCCTGAATCCCGCCTTCCCACGCCTGGCGGGTGAACATTCCCGGCACCACCTCGTCCGTGCTGAACAGACGGCGGGCGTCGGTCTGCGGCGTCATGTCCTCAAGCGTCATATCGGCATAGTTGCGCCGGACGGCCGTCAGCATGTTCTCATAGAGCGTGCTTTCGGCGTTGCGCTGGCCTGCCTGCTCCAGCAGCACCCTGCGCACCTGCGCCACCAGCGCCGCATCCGGCGTGATTTTCCATGACGGCTGCGCGGGCAGGCTCTGCATGTAAAAGGTGTGCAAATCCGGCGCCATCTCCTGCCACAGCGCCGGGGACAGACCCGGACGGGACGGTTCGGCGGTTTTCATCACCTGCGCAAAAAACGCGGCGTCCGCCTTCTCCGGGTGCGCCATCATCAGGTACGCCTTCAGCTGGTCGTAGCCCGGTTTTGCCCGTTTCTCGCGCAGCGGACTGCGCGGCGGCAGGTCTGCCAGCGCGTTCAGCTGCTTTGTGAGCGCCTGCGCCGCCGCATCGCGTATCAGCCGGTTATTCGCCTGCCCGTACCACGGCATCAGGGCCGCCAGCAGCGGGGCGTTATGGTCCAGCCCGAAGCGCTGATACCAGGGCGCGCCATGCGCCTGCTGGTGCTGTAACCGTCCGATATCGTTACGCAGCGCCTGCAGCGCCATCAGCTGTTCATCATTCACCGCGGGAGAGCTCACCAGCAGCTGCGCCGCGCTGACAATATGCTGGCGGTTAACGGCGAAGGAGACCAGGCTGCCCGCCCCCCACAGGGCCATCAGCGACAGGGCGATAACCCCCGATGTGCGCTGCCAGGGCAGACCGGCCCGCACGCCCTGCGCCTGAGCGCAGTCCGCCGTCACTCCCTGCCAGGCCGCCGGAGCGGACCAGCGGTGAGGATGTGGCGTCTCCCCGGCGGTCGTGTCCGGCGCCAGCGGCGGGCTGAACATCAGGCCGCGCAGCGGAACGCGCTGCAGGCGCTCCGTCAGCCAGGGCGTCAGCAGCGTACGCCAGCGGGCAATGCCGCTCCCCTCAAGCGTGCGCCCCAGGCGCAGCAGATAATCATGGGCCGGGTCGGCGCACAGCTGCTGCATTCCCCTTTCCCCCAGGGACGGCAGAATGGCGCGGAGTTGTTGCGCCACCCCCTCCGGCGTGGCGCCGGGCGGGAACAGCGCCCCCACCGTCTG
>NZ_JBEAIJ010000014.1:0-3166 GCF_040065315.1 Klebsiella sp. CN_Kp100 | reverse complement strand
TCTGACTCTGACAGCGACTCGGATTCGGACAGCGATTCCGACTCTGACAGCGATTCCGACTCCGACAGTGACTCGGATAGCGACAGCGATTCCGACACCCACAGAGACTCGGATAGCGACAGCGATTCCGATTCTGACAGCGACTCCGATTCCGACAGCGATTCGGATAGCGACAGCGATTCGGACTCCGACAGCGACTCCGATTCAGATAGTGACTCGGATTCCGACAGCGATTCAGATTCCGACAGCGATTCGGACTCTGACAGCGATTCTGACTCCGACAGCGATTCTGACTCCGACAGTGACTCGGATTCCGACAGCGATTCGGATTCGGACAGTGACTCGGATTCCGACAGTGACTCGGATTCTGACAGCGATTCTGATACTGAAGCACCCACTGCAGCACAGAACATCACGGTTAATGACAATGTTGGTTCCATCACTGGTGCGCTTCATTCCGGTGATGTGACCGATGATACAACGCCGGAGATCAAAGGGACGGCAGAAGCGGGCGCCACGATAACGATTTATGACGGCGATACCGTACTGGGTTCAGTGGTTGTGGATCAGGATGGCAACTGGAGCTTTACTTTACCGGAGCTTAGCGAAGGTCCTCATAGCCTGAGCGCTACGGTGACCGACAAGGCCGGGAACGTCAGCGAGCGCTCTCCGGTGTTTGAGCTGACAATTGATACCACCGCGCCGTCTGCCAGTGCGCCGGAGGTGACCGACGACGTGGCCGGACACACCGGCCCGCTGGCCAGCGGCGATCTGACCAACGACGCCACACCAACCCTGAGCGGTACCGCCGAGGCGGGGGCCACGGTCACGATCTATGACGGTGACACGGTGCTGGGTACCGTGGTTGCCGGGGAGGACGGACGCTGGAGTTACACCCCCGATGCACTTGACGAAGGCAGCCACAGCCTGAGCACCACCGTGACGGACAAGGCCGGGAACGTCAGCGAGCATTCCCCGGCGTTTGAGCTGACGGTGGATACAGTCGTGACTCCGGTCAGCGATCTGCAGGTGACCGACGATGTGGCCGGACATACCGGCCCGCTGACCAGCGGCGATCTGACCAACGACGCCACACCGGCCCTGAGCGGTACCGCCGAGGCGGGGGCCACGGTCACGATCTATGACGGCGACACGGTGCTGGGTACCGTGGTTGCCGGCGAGGACGGACACTGGAGCTTCACGCCGGATACCCTGAACGAGGGCGACCACCGCCTGAGCACCACCGTGACCGACAAGGCTGGGAACGTCAGCGAGCGTTCCCCGGCGTTTGAGCTGACGGTGGACACAATCGTGAATCCGGTCAGCGATCTGCAGGTGACCGACGATGTGGCCGGGCATACCGGCCCGCTGGCCAGCGGCGATCTGACCAACGACGCCACGCCGGCCCTGAGCGGTACCGCTGAGGCGGGCGCCACGGTCACGATCTATGACGGTGACACGGTGCTGGGTACCGTGGTTGCCGGCGAGGACGGACGCTGGAGTTACACCCCCGATGCACTTGACGAAGGCAGCCACAGCCTGAGCACCACCGTGACGGACAAGGCCGGGAACGTCAGCGAGCATTCCCCGGCGTTTGAACTGACGATTGATACCACCGCGCCGTCTGCCAGTGCGCCGGAGGTGACCGACGACGTGGCCGGGCATACCGGCCCGCTGACCAGCGGCGATCTGACCAACGATGCCACGCCGACCCTGAGCGGCACGGCGGAGGCGGGTGCCACGGTGACCATCTATGACGGTGAGACCGTACTGGGTACGGTGGTTGCCGGGGAGGACGGACGCTGGAGCTTCACGCCGGATACCCTGAACGAGGGCGACCACCGCCTGAGCACCACCGTGACCGACAAGGCCGGGAACGTCAGCGAGCGTTCCCCGGCGTTTGAGCTGACGGTGGATACAGTCGTGACTCCGGTCAGCGATCTGCAGGTGACCGACGATGTGGCCGGACATACCGGCCCGCTGACCAGCGGCGATCTGACCAACGACGCCACACCGGCCCTGAGCGGTACCGCCGAGGCGGGGGCCACGGTCACGATCTATGACGGCGACACGGTGCTGGGTACCGTGGTTGCCGGCGAGGACGGACACTGGAGCTTCACGCCGGATACCCTGAACGAGGGCGACCACCGCCTGAGCACCACCGTGACCGACAAGGCTGGGAACGTCAGCGAGCGTTCCCCGGCGTTTGAGCTGACGGTGGACACAATCGTGAATCCGGTCAGCGATCTGCAGGTGACTGATAATGCAGGAGAAGACACGGGTACACTGAACAGCGGCAACGTAACGGATGATGACACGCCGACCCTGAGCGGTACCGCCGAGGCGGGCGCCACAGTCACGATCTATGACGGCGACACGGTACTGGGTACGGTAGTTGCCGGGGAGGACGGACGCTGGAGCTTCACACCTGATGCGCTGGACGAAGGCAGCCACAGCCTGAGCACCACGGTGACCGATCTGGCCGGGAACGTCAGCGAACGCTCCCCGACTTTTGAGTTAACTGTCGATCTCAGCGACGACACCGACAGCGACTCGGATAGTGACAGTGATTCGGACTCTGACAGTGACTCGGATAGCGACAGTGACTCCGACTCTGACAGCGATTCGGACTCCGACAGCGACTCGGATAGCGACAGCGATTCCGATTCTGACAGCGATTCCGATTCTGACAGCGATTCGGACTCTGACAGCGATTCGGACTCTGACAGCGATTCGGACTCTGACAGCGACTCCGATTCCGACAGCGATTCCGACTCTGACAGTGACTCGGATTCCGACAGCGATTCGGATAGCGACAGGGACTCGGATTCCGACAGCGATTCGGAGTCTGACAGAGACTCGGATGCTGACAGGGATTCTGATTCGGACAGCGACTCCGATTCCGACAGCGATTCGGACTCCGACAGCGACTCGGATTCAGACAGTGACTCGGATTCAGACAGTGACTCGGATTCCGACAGCGATTCGGATTCTGACAGCGATTCTGACTCCGACAGCGATTCGGACTCTGACAGTGACTCGGATTCGGACAGCGATTCGGATTCGGACAGCGATTCCGATTCTGACAGCGATTCGGACTCCGACAGCGATTCCGAATCCGACAGCGACTCGGACTCGGACAGAGACTCCGACTCCGACAGCGACT
>NZ_JBEAIJ010000013.1:0-4319 GCF_040065315.1 Klebsiella sp. CN_Kp100 | reverse complement strand
TGCCAGGCATCAAACAAGTGAAGAGCCCATCCTGACGGATGGGCTTTTTGCGTTTCCGGGGTTTAACAATTCCTCCTGATAACGCCATGGTCTCTCGTCAACCCACGACGATCGGGCAAGCCTTCCCTCGCTATATACGGTAAACTAATGCAGATTTTGCATCTGGAAGCCACTATGAGCCACTCACTTAAGCCCTGGAATACCTTCGGTCTTGACCGTTCCGCCAGCGCGATTGTACGCGCCGAAACTGAAAAACAGCTACTGGATGCCTGGCAGAATGCCGTTGCAAAGCGCCAGCCAACTCTGATCCTTGGTGAAGGAAGTAACGTCCTGTTTCTGAAGGATTATTCCGGCACGGTGATTATCAACCGTATTATGGGTATAGACGTGAGTGAAACACCTGATGCCTGGCATTTGCACGTGGGCGCGGGAGAAAACTGGCATCAGCTGGTACAGTTTGCGCTAAATAATGGAATGCCTGGTCTGGAAAATCTGGCCTTAATTCCTGGCTGCGCCGGCTCCTCGCCGATTCAAAATATTGGAGCTTATGGCCTTGAGTTAAAAAAGGTTTGCCAGTACGTCGATTGTATTGAGCTGGCGACCGGGCAGAAGCAACGACTCACCGCTGCTGAGTGTCGCTTTGGCTATCGGGATAGCATTTTTAAGCATGAGTATCAGGACCGCTATGCCATCGTAGCCGTTGGTTTGATCTTACCAAAGGCATGGCAGCCCGTTTTGACCTATGGCGATTTAACCCGGCTGGATCCGCAAACCGTCACTCCCCAACAGGTATTTGATGCCGTATGCCATATGCGCATGACCAAACTTCCCGATCCAAAAGTGAATGGAAATGCGGGAAGCTTCTTTAAGAACCCGGTTGTTAGCACGGAGAAGGCTAAAGCGCTACTGACCGCCTATCCAAACATCCCTCACTATCCACAGCCCGATGGCAGCATGAAGCTTGCCGCCGGCTGGCTTATCGATCAATGCCAGCTTAAAGGAAAAGTGATTGGCGGTGCAGCGGTACACAGCCAGCAGGCACTGGTATTAATCAATGATAATCAAGCAACCAGTGAGGATGTGGTTAAGCTGGCACACTATGTACGTCAGCAGGTTGGTGAAAAGTTTGATATCTGGCTGCAACCAGAAGTACGCTTTATTGGCGAAACGGGCGAAGTGAATGCCGAGGAGACTATCGCATGAAAGACTATACCGTCCCTCTGACGCTGATATCCATATTAGCTGACGCTGAATTCCATTCAGGTGAACAACTTGGTGAGCGTTTAGGGATGAGCCGCGCCGCAATCAACAAACACATTCAAACGTTACGCGACTGGGGAATTGACGTCTTCACCGTTCCGGGTAAAGGCTACAGTTTACCTGAGCCCATTCAGCTTCTGGATGAAGAGCAGATCGCCAGGCAGATTGAACACGGGCGGGTCACCGTGCTACCGGTTATTGATTCCACCAACCAGTATCTTATGGACCGACTCGGTGAGCTGCAATCCGGTGATGCCTGCGTGGCTGAATATCAGCAGTCCGGTCGCGGCCGCCGCGGGCGTAAGTGGTTCTCGCCGTTTGGTTCTAATCTTTATCTATCAATGTACTGGCGGCTGGAGCAGGGGCCTGCCGCCGCCATTGGTTTAAGCCTGGTCATCGGGATCGTGATTGCTGAAGTGCTGCAAAGCCTGGGGGCGGATAAAGTACGGGTAAAATGGCCGAACGACCTCTATTTACAGGACCGGAAACTGTCTGGGATCCTGGTAGAGCTGACGGGGAAAACCGGCGACGCAGCGCATATCGTTAGCGGCGCAGGGATTAATTTAATGATGCGCCGCGTTGAGTCTGACGTTGTCAATCAGGGCTGGATCAGCCTGCAGGAAGCGGGGATGGCTATCGATCGTAATACGTTAGCAGCTTGTCTAATTAAAGAGCTACGGGCGGGATTTAAACTTTTTGAGAACGAAGGCTTAGCACCCTATCTGACCCGCTGGGAAAAGCTGGATAACTTTATTAATCGCCCGGTTAAACTTATTATTGGCGATAAAGAAGTCGTGGGTATCTCTCGAGGCATTGATGCTCAAGGAGCATTATTACTGGAGCAAGATGGGGTAATAAAACCCTGGATTGGCGGTGAGATATCATTGCGAAGCGCGGAATAAAAAAAAGGGGAGCTGACGCTCCCTTCTTTATTTCCTTAAACGCACCTGATTAACTGAGTGGTTTGCGCTTTTGGTCATTATAAGGCTTGCTCGCTCGCGTGTCGGTAGGATGTTTTCTTTTAAATTCAGAAGATTAATCTCATTCCAGAGCGATGTGGCAACATTAATTGCTTCATCTTTAGACAGCTGAGCATAGCTATGAAAATAGGAGTCCGGGTCGGTAAATGCGCCTTCGCGAAATTTCAAAAAACGGTTGATATACCAGGTCTTAAGCAGTTCTTCTGGTGCATCGACATAAATTGAAAAATCCACAAAGTCCGAAACAAATACATGGTGCGGATCGTGAGGATAATCCATCCCGCTCTGCAGAACATTTAATCCTTCAAGAATTAATATATCAGGCTGAGTAACGGTTTTATCCCCATCAGGAATGACGTCATAAATCAGATGAGAATAGACCGGCGCGGTGGCGTCAGGAACGCCGGATTTCAGGTCGGAGACGAATTTTACCAGGCGGTGCATATCATAAGACTGCGGGAAGCCTTTTTTCTTCATCAGGCCGCGCTCTTTCAGTACGGCGTTAGGATGCAGAAAACCATCCGTAGTAATCAATTCAACGTGACGATGTTCAGGCCAGCGGCTAAGTAAAGCCTGGAGTACGCGCGCGGTGGTGCTTTTTCCGACGGCCACGCTACCCGCAATGCTAATGATGTACGGAATGCGTTGCCCGTTGGTGCCCAGGAATTGTTCCAGTACAGCCTGTCGGCGCAAATTGGAGCTGATATAGAAATTGAGTAAACGCGACAGCGGCAAATAAATTTCCGCTACTTCTTCCAGGGAAAGATCTTCGTTGATGCCTTTTAACCGCGTGATTTCTTCTTCTGTTAGCGTCATCGGAACGGAATCACGAAGTGCAGCCCATTGGTCGCGGTTAAATTGTAGATACGGTGTCATTAACGTTTGCTCTTTTAGGCTCATAAGCATGCTCTTGCAACCGCCGAATGACATGAAGGCGGAGTGCTTCACACTAGTTAATCAGGACAATGGGCAGGAGGGTAACACCAGATTGCGAGGAATAATAAGAAAAAAACTCATTGAATGATGCTTTCTAAAGGTAGCATCACAGAGATGAATGGTTTAGCAAGGGCATATAAAGTTCTCAGTAGAAGCATCCGGCTTATTCAGTGAATATTGTGACCGGGTTGCGATGTATCGATGCCGCTTTAGCGGTTTGGAAGAGGATTTTGCTCTCTTCGACGATCGTTTCTATGGAGGAGATTGGCGTATTTTTGTGCTGCTCTGTTTGAAATTACACCATTTTTTCTCGTCAGAGCACAAAATGTGAGCAATAGAACATTTTCTGCAATTTTTTAGTTGCATGAACTCGCAGGTCTCCCTAGAATGCGCGCTACTTGATGCCGACTTAGCTCAGTAGGTAGAGCAACTGACTTGTAATCAGTAGGTCACCAGTTCGATTCCGGTAGTCGGCACCATCAAGTGCCTGGTGGGGTTCCCGAGCGGCCAAAGGGAGCAGACTGTAAATCTGCCGTCATCGACTTCGAAGGTTCGAATCCTTCCCCCACCACCATCTTTCGGCAACGCTTTGCGGAGCCAGAGTTGATTGGTTAAACTGGTCAGCTCAAACAGAAAAAGAGACGCTTCTCTTTTTTTTGTTATAGAAAGAACTGGGTAGCCGAGTTTCAGGATGCGGGCATCGTATAATGGCTATTACCTCAGCCTTCCAAGCTGATGATGCGGGTTCGATTCCCGCTGCCCGCTCCAAACGTGCTGATATGGCTCAGTTGGTAGAGCGCACCCTTGGTAAGGGTGAGGTCCCCAGTTCGACTCTGGGTATCAGCACCACTTCTTTATCTCTCCTCCCCTGTTTCTCTCTAGTTTATTGCATTCAACAAGTCGGGCATGTTGCCCGGTTGATGTGGTGATATCACCGATTTATCCGTGTCTTAGAGGGACAATCGATGTCTAAAGAAAAGTTTGAACGTACAAAACCGCACGTTAACGTCGGTACTATCGGCCACGTTGACCATGGTAAAACAACGCTGACCGCTGCAATCACTACCGTTCTGGCTAAAACCTACGGCGGTGCTGCTCGCGCATTCGACCAGATCGATAACGCGCCGGAAGAAAAAGCTCGTG
>NZ_JBEAIJ010000012.1:0-4781 GCF_040065315.1 Klebsiella sp. CN_Kp100 | reverse complement strand
CGGCTACCGGTGCCACCCGCCATAATCACAGGAAGTAACATGATAAAATCCTTAAATAAATAATCATTTTGTTTACTATCAATCAACGGCACACGTTTGGCTTCAGGCTGGATTTTGCGCACGCTACCGCCCTTGGCTTTCGCTACCAAATTGCGTCGGGCCTTATTGTTGTACCCACTCTCTTACGGCGTTAATGCAGTAGCTGCGTTAGCGCCAGGTGAGTCGTTCCCCAGACCGGCTAAGCACTTCGGCGCTTAACGATCTGCCTGAAAGCTTAATCATTCTAAAAACAGAGATATGTTGGCGAACATATCTCTGTTTTCATCCGTAATCGCACCATCACACGCGCAAAAAACGCAGAGTACTTTCGCCGTTTCCGTAAGGGCTATCCATCAGGACTTTCTCATTTAGTAAGGATAGAACACTGCCGCTGTCGGCAGACGCATTGGCGGAAAGAGATGCTTTGCAGGCGTAGAGAGAAGCGAGAGAAATACGCTGAATGGCGATGTTAACGGCAGCGCTGCGGGAGAATGCCAGAACACTCTGGATACCAGTGGAGGCTGAGCAGAACGGATTGACTCTCTTTTTTAGCATTACGCTCACGATATGTTCCAGAAGATGGGATGGGTGGTTCATATCTCGACAACACATACACCATACAAACGAATTATCTGCGAAGTATACGCGTTGGCCTAAAAGAATAAAAATGAAAAAGCTCAATGAAAAATAAATTCAACAGATGAACTTCAGGCCTGGCTTTTTTCCACCCTCACTCAGATGCTTAGGAAATAAAAATAAAATCAACAACTTAAAAACAAGCTCGGATTTTAGCTTGGTTTTTCCGAATGATCATGCATGAAACGTAAGCAAATTCATAAATCACGACAATATGAATTCAATTTATTTCATCTCGAAAAAAAGATCACATTGTGAACAGAGAAATCATTACCAGCCATAAAGACCACAGAGTTATTATTTGCCAGCTAACCTAAATACATGATAATCATTATTATTTACGACATTCTCTGGCGGGGAAGGCTCTTATGAAATGCTTCTCTCAAGCTTTTGCTGGCGACAACTTAACCGCTAACGGTAAAGCAGGTGATCCCTACAGCAAGCCAGTGTAAAATCGGCAATTATATATAGCGGGGCAAAGTGAACCCGGAGGATAAATATGAAGTTTTTAGTGACTGGAGCCGCAGGATTCATCGGTTTTCATGCGTGCAAACGCCTTCTGCAGGCGGGTCATGAGGTTGTCGGACTCGACAACATGAACGATTACTATGATGTCAATCTGAAGCAGGCCCGGCTGGATTTGCTGCAATCCCCCCTGTTCAGTTTTCATAAAATCGATCTGGCGGATCGTGAAGGTATTGCCCAACTTTTTGCTCATGAGAAATTTAACCGGGTGATCCACCTTGCTGCCCAGGCCGGCGTTCGCTACTCGCTGGAAAATCCGTTCGCTTATGCTGATTCCAATCTGATTGGTTATCTGAACATTCTTGAAGGCTGCCGACAAAATCACGTTGAGCATTTGCTGTATGCCTCATCGAGCTCGGTTTATGGTTTAAACCGCAAGATGCCATTCTCAACCGACGATTCGGTTGACCATCCGGTTTCTCTCTACGCCGCTACGAAGAAAGCAAATGAGCTGATGGCGCACACCTACTCTCACCTTTATGGTATTCCGACCACCGGATTGCGATTCTTTACCGTCTATGGCCCGTGGGGCCGTCCGGACATGGCGCTGTTCAAGTTCACAAAAGCCATGCTGGAAGGAAAGAGTATTGATGTCTACAACTACGGCAAGATGAAGCGCGACTTCACCTACATCGATGATATCGTCGAGGCGATTGTACGGATGCAGGACATTATCCCGCAGCCCAATCCTGAATGGACCGTTGAGACAGGTTCTCCGGCTGACAGCTCTGCGCCCTATCGTGTGTATAACATCGGGAACAGCTCACCGGTTGAGCTGATGGATTACATCACTGCGCTGGAAGAAGCGCTGGGTATGGTCGCGGAAAAGAATATGATGCCTATTCAACCAGGCGATGTGCTTGAGACCAGCGCGGATACAAAGCCGCTGTATGATATGGTGGGATTCAGACCGCAAACAACGGTCAGTCAGGGGGTGAAGAACTTCGTTGACTGGTATAAGGCATATTATAAGGTGTAATGCCCCCGGGCAATGCGCATGCTATTAAGCCGCAGCGGCACCCCGCTGCGGCTTTTCTGTTTGGTAGGCCATGTTGAGCAATCTTACGATTCTGTCGGTAACAGAGCAGGCTGGGCAAAGTGGCGCGGAACAGCCCATACCGTACATTAACGAAACCTGAATCTGGTAAAAACAAAATATCACCAGAAGCCGAATACAGCCCTTCCCTTACGCTATCTGAAGAGCATTAGCTTAGACAGATTATCATCCCCAGAGGGTCTGGCTGGCATTTAAGTCTGTTACAGATCGTTTATTCATAGCAGAAGCCATAAAAAAGATTTATTCACTTTCCTGTAAAAAAGCCACAACCTCCATATAGGAATTTTCTTAATTCCAGGATATGTTAAGCATGTCAGGGCGGACTTTGTCAGAAGTATTAGTTCGCAAGCAAATGGATTTATCACATTCCTTTCATTCTGGTACGAATTATGGCAAACATAATTTTCTTAGCAGTTGCTGCCATCCTGTTGATTGTTTCCGTTTATTTTCTGATTTCTTATATTAAGGACCAGAAAAAAACCAAGCTGACATTTAACAAGCGAAAGTGGTGAAAAGAAAACTTAATATAATTATAATACTGGCATAGGAAATAATAATATAAAATACTGCCAGCAGTGGAGATACGTTCCGTCTTTACAGCTGGCGCTGGAAGCTATTTTATAAAAGTTATTAGAATCGGAAACAACATCCCAGACATCAGGATGATTTTTTATACCCACGGCTAACTCATGCATACCATGCCTCCCCCTGAACGATCCCGAAGCGTCGGTTTAAACTGGAATCTAAATCTCATCGTATTCCAGGGCAGGATGCTGTACATCGGCAGGAACTTATAAACAACAAAAGCCTGCAAGCAGGCTCTGTTTTACCTTCCGGCGCTTATCTCCAGCGTCTACATCTCAGTGACGGTAGCTCTTCACAAGGTGAATTTAACATATCCGACCTCAATGATTGCGACAAGATGAACAATTGAAGAATTTAAGCGGGGTCACGTTTTTTAAGGGGATATGGTTTGGGTGAAGGAACGGTGAGACTGGCAAGAGAAATGCGTAATCATTTAGAGGGGGAGGAAAGCGGTGGCCGGCAGCTGCTGCTCCCGGCCAGAAGACAGATTAGTCACTGCCAAATAAATCGCGGGTATATACCTTATCAGCAACATCCGACAGCTCTTCAGCCATACGGTTAGAGACAATCACATCAGCTTCTTGTTTGAACGCCTCAAAATCGCGAACTACGCGGGAATTGAAGAATTCATCTTCCTGCATAACCGGTTCATAGATAATAACCGGAATACCTTTAGCCTTAATACGCTTCATGATGCCCTGAATTGAGGAAGCGCGGAAGTTATCAGAACCACTCTTCATGATCAGGCGATAGATCCCAACGACCTTAGGCTTACGCGCCAGGATGGAGTCAGCAACGAAATCTTTACGCGTGCGGTTAGCGTCAACGATGGCGCCAATAATATTATTCGGTACAGATTCGTAGTTCGCAAGCAGCTGCTTGGTATCTTTCGGCAGGCAGTAACCACCGTAGCCAAAGGACGGGTTGTTATAGTGGTTACCAATACGCGGGTCGAGGCACACGCCTTCGATAATCTGCTTACTGTTCAGGCCCTGGCTCTCAGCGTAGCTATCCAGTTCATTGAAATAAGCCACGCGCAGCGCCAGATAGGTATTGGCAAATAATTTGATTGCTTCAGCTTCGGTAGAATCAGTAAACAGCGTCGGGATATCCTGCTTGATCGCCCCTTCTTTCAGGAGGTTAGCAAAACGTTCCGCGCGTTCCGAACGCTCGCCAATAACGATACGCGACGGGTGCAGGTTGTCATAGAGCGCGCGGCCTTCACGAAGGAACTCTGGAGAGAAAATAACATTATCAATGCCCAGGCGCTCTTTAATATCACGAGTAAAACCAACGGGGATGGTTGATTTAATGATCATGACCGCATCAGGGTTAATCTCAGTAACATCGCGAATAACGGCTTCAACGGTCGACGTATTGAAGTAGTTCGTTTTCGGATCGTAGTCAGTCGGCGTGGCGATAATGACATAATCTGCATTGCGATAAGCATCATGCTTGTCAGTTGTTGCGCGAAAATTCAACGGTTTTTCCGCCAGGTATTCCTGAATCTCCTTATCGACAATCGGAGAAATCTTTTGGTTAATCATATCAACTTTGGATTGAATGATATCCAGCGCCACCACTTCGTGGTTTTGCGCAATCAGGATGCCATTCGATAAACCGACATAACCGGTACCGGAAATAGTAATTTTCATTCGATCACACTTTAATCAGTTAACTGGACGGCGGCATATTAGCCACCCTGGTAATCAACACTTGTGGCGGTTTTACTCTCAGAAAGATGGGAAGTCAAGAAAGAGCCACACGGTGACGCATAATTCCACACATCTGCCCTTTGGTTTCAAGCAGAATAATTTCTATTTAAGTAAAGCTAATATTTCTTCTGTTTTAGCCTTCATTAATTCCTTATCAGCTTTTGACTCGACGTTGAGACGCACTACCGGCTCGGTGTTCGAGCTGCGCAGGTTAAAACGCCACT
>NZ_JBEAIJ010000011.1:0-6397 GCF_040065315.1 Klebsiella sp. CN_Kp100 | reverse complement strand
ACCAGCAGCAGGCGGACTTTGTGGCGCCAGAAACGGGTATAGCGGCGGCGGAGATATTGACGCAGTTCAGTAAGATAATGCGAATTTGCATCCAGGGTTTGTTGATGTGTGGCGGGTCCTGGATGATAAATCTTGTTTAAAGCCTCGGCTCGCGCCAAAGCATTCCACCCTTGCAGAATAAAAGGTGATAACCACATCAGTAAAAACCACGCTCCTGCAAGGTATAGCAGGGACATTTGTAATGTGAAGGGAGGTAAACCGAGCGCGTCCTTTAAAAACCAATACAGGCAACCAATAATCACCAGAAATAGAGTGATCGTTACTGAACACCAGATGAACTGGCGAAAAAGAGAGCCTTGATGTTCCTTATCATTTATCAATGGTAATTACTCCAATAATACATTTACGCATTTGATCCTGGGCTATCCATCCACATGATTGCCCAGCCTCAAGGCTTCTGAAGGCAGCCATAGAAATTGCAACAAATGGGGACATTTGCTGCAGGTCCCCCCAATATGGGGCAAGGATGTGTTCCAGCGTCGGCCATCCTCCCGATTGCAAATATTCTGCTGCACGGTTATTAAATGACAGACAGTGTTCAGGCGGAGAAGTCATAAGGGAAATTTTTTCAACCTGCCTGGTTAGCATCAGGGCGGTTTCATCTGGAGTATCCTGCCGTTCAGCACGTTGCACGATAACTTTTTTTTCTACCCCGACGCACCAGACAAACCCTGCTTCTCCGGTAATCTGCGTAGAGTCGATGTGGCTCGCCGAATAAATGCCAGCACACAGTAATCTATTTTTATGCCGGGAGAGACGATGGTAATGGTCGATAGCATCATCTAACTGATCGATATCGTTCAGCGGTAAAAGCGGCTGCTGAAACTGCCATCCTGAATCACATAACGTCTGCATAAACTGTTGCCCCGCTTGTGACGAACCACACCAGTACAACGCCTGAAATACTGGAGGACATGAGCTTTTTAATGCGTATGTCTCAATCAACGTGCGCACTAAATGTCGAGTTAATGCCGCCTCCCGGCGCCAAATGTCGTTTTCCAGTATTTGTGGGCAACGCAAAACCCTGAAACCATGCTGGGTTATTAAATATTCTGGCGGAGAGCTATCTCGCGCCAGAGCAGCCAGATGATGCTCTGGTTTATCACCGCCCGGCCCCAGCAAACACCATGGTTCTATCGGAAGTCCGGCTGCTCGTTGCCGCCACCATCGCACTTCCTCCTGCTGCAGTATATGGCGATAAGCCCGTTGGTTCCCCGAAGCCACCTGATAAATCAAGACTCGTGCAGCAAACAGAAATCCGATAAAAAGGGTAGGAAAAACGGCAGTCCAGAACCAGAATTCTGCAGTATGGGTGGCCTTGTCTAAAGGCCATAACCAGAGGATAAAAAATGTAAACAGTAAATTACCCACCAGCCATGCCACTCCCCAGCGTTTTTTACAGGGGGGAACAACTCCCCGGTAATCAGGATAAAGCCGCGGATATTTCATAGCGCGATATCCATCTCCTGTAATGAACTCACCAAAGCGCAACCGCAGGTGCAACGGTGTCCATCCAGAGCAACAGACTTACCATCAATCATGGTTCCTGCTGCTCCCTCAATAATTGTTGTAGCTCCATGCTTATTGCACTGCACCGCATCCCCCACGCGGGCAATAGGCTTGCCAAAAGCAAGATATTTCCCGGATAAGACAGTTCCACCATATTCCCGTAAAGTATCGCCCTGTCGGACTATTTTTTTAAACGCGCTCATTGCCGGCTATCTCCTGTTACTAGCTGGCTCGACAAAGTTATTTAAATTTTCCACCAGTTCATCCAACTGTTTTTTATCACTCGCTGCTTCTTGCTGATTATAAATTTTGCGTAACTGGGTAACATTACGCGTGGGGAAAACTATATTCACATATAGCGGAACCTGGCATATCATTTCGCCATTGATATCGGAAACAGGACATGTTTGCATAGAAGACATATGCCTTACTTTCTCGACCATGCCACGGATAACTTTCCCGCCCATTTCACGGATCTTTTTATTTCTGGCAGCGATAGCCTCATTCTCCAGCTGCTGCGCCTGTGCCGATAATTCCATGCCGTCTTTCATGACGTTTCCTAACTTATCCACACCCCGATCCACTGCGGCAAATGCTTTATTTTCCTCAGCAACTAAATAAATATTTATGCCAATAAGCACCTCGCCACCTTTTTGGCTCATTTTTAACAAAGAAGTCTCTTTATTAGCATCATCCCCGCTATAAATGGTACGGTAGCGAAAATAACCCGCCCACAGTTCGCGATACCCCAGACTAGATTGCATAAACCACGCACGTGAATCATGAATATGATCGTCATACAACTTACAAACTTGGGCATAGTCATTATCATCGGTAATCGCGCCACGATCGTCTTTAAAGAGTATTCCTTTTAACGAGTTAGCCGCGGTTTTCATCTGCGTATATTCAGCCGCCTGATCGTCAGGATCGAAGATGTACGTAATCCTCCCACCAATGCCATCAACCAGCATCTGCCATCCACCGCCAGTGTTATTCCGCGTCATGCCTACCGTGTAAGGAGAGAGAGCGTGATAATCTGCACGAAATTCGTCCGCTGCCTGCTGCAACTGCTGCTGATCGAGAGCAGGTTCGAATATTGGTACTCCCGGCGTATCCGGTATTATCTTGCGAGCCTTTTCACGCTCTTTCTGTTTTTCATCACGCGCCCTCTCACTTGCGTCACGGTGCTGCTGGTCCGTATCCCCACTATTCCATGCCGCTTCCTGATAAAAGGACTGACGCTGGTAACTGCCATTCGCAAAACGTCCTATACGCCAGGCAGTTATCCACGCCATCTGCTGTTCAATCACATTTTCCAGCGCATGCTTCAGGTCAACAGGTTGATAACCAGAGGTGGCGTTCTGCGGCAGGTCTGGCTGCAAAGTGGTGCGCCAGGCATTGAAGCGCTCGATAAGCGGTTGTTTGATTTTAAATTCCTGCAGAACGTCCTCACTCATATTCCGTGAAGGCTTACGCGATACTAAATCGGGCGGGATCATCTGTTCCGGTACCATCAGGGGGGCGCCCATAGCAAAGGCTGCGGCATAAAGATCGTGCAGCACAATCTGCGAGAGAATCAGCGCATCCTCAACGCTCTTCCCCTGCTCCCCCCGGGCATAGCCGCCGCCCACGTCAGAGTGAACACCAGGGTAAACCACCTCAAAGGTACTGGCGGGGTAATTTCCCTCCGTGCGTCTGACAGAATCGAGCGGAAAGCACAAACGCTGCTCGTGAGCGGAGACAAAATGGCAGCAGCGCTGAATAAATCCGGGGAATTGACTTTCATCCGGCAGCGCCAGATTATCATCCGCCCACGCCATATGCCCCTGAAATCCAGGGGCTATGCGTGCAATCCCTACCGAGGCCACGGTGTCGCAGAGACCAAGAAACTCAACGGCTATCGGCCTGCCCAGCAGAGTGGGTTGCGGAGTTTTCTCCTGTAGCAATGCCGCATCCAGGATGTCCGTTAACCAGTTCACAAAGGCGCGCGCCTCGGCGGCGCCGCGGGAGAAACCGTAGATAAACAGCTTGATTTTGAGGATTTTCGGCTGATGGGTTTTCGCTCTAGCGCGCAGTGGGGCAAACAGGTGACGGAATACGACCTGCCGCCTCATCGTTCTTATTGGTTTGTTTACTTTCGCCTTGCCTGCCATGTCCTTTGAAAGAGACTGTGCCAACCCCTTCGCTTCGCTATCACCCAGACGTTCTCCGGTTAATGTATGCCTGACGGCATCGACAATGCGCAGCAGTGCCCAATTAATTCGCGCCTCTCCCCCCGTGGCATATCTTAACCCCGCATCGCTAAAATCCAACTCGCCAATTTCCGGAAAAGCAGTCCCCACACCGGGTATATAGTAGCTATAATATCCGCTATCGATATCTTCAAGCGCCGTATGATAAAGTCGGGCGATATTGCTGGGGTTCGGTCTTTTTGCCTCAGCGCTTGCTTTTTCATTATTATTAGTGCCGTCAAAAAATAGGCTGACATGCAGGCTTTTACAACAAGGAGGGGTATTATTAAGACCATTTTGCGCATTCAGCGTTAGTTTAAACTCCTTCTCCTCACGTGTCTGTAAATCTACATTGGCTTGTACCAAGTCAATATTTTTAGGCAACCGGCCTTCAGCGGGGAAATACGGAGGTGCTAAAACCGACCTGACATTCATTTGGGGCATTGCTCAGGCTCCTCCATTTCACGGGGCTCTTTAATCGGATATTCAGCGGCACCATATGTTTTGCAAGAGGCAGTAACCTTGATTTGATTACAGGGCAAAAAATGGACGGTTAATCCGCATTTCCTGTCACCGTAGTCGGGAATATCGACTGTGGTGTAGTGTTTAACCCTCCCCTCTATAACTTTTTTTTCCCATGCCTTATATTTCTCCCAATCCTCATATCCAGGAAAGTTGATTATGTCTGAAGTCGTACTGACCACCCACACAACATCAGCCTTTAAACCTGGTCGCCATTTATCAGGCAGGGAAATGCAACAAGCTCCTCCCTTTTCCCCGAAGGAACCAATATTCGGCCCGATACTGCCGTTGACGCTGAAGCCGGGAATCTCCTGGCGTGTATGGTTAACCCCACGCAAATCACCGCTGCTCCAGGTTTCCGGTTGTTCACAACTGGTCAATAATAATGCCGCAAACAAAAACAGCGTATAGCCCCTGCATTTAGTAAGCATCTTGATCATATTTATTTTTACTCTTTGTCTCACTCATGTAGGCGCATGCTGGCTTTAGGATACACACCAATGAATTATGCGCGAAAAATTACAGAGCCATTATTAATCAGGTCTCTTCTTTTTATCGATGGTTTGCTGTTCACCCCCCCTCCCGATAAATACTCACTAAAAAAGCGCTCATTATCAAGCGGTGTTTCTTCATCCATCATCTGCAATCGCTGCCACAAATGATTAAATAATGTTTGCTTTGTAAACTCAGGATGCCTGAAGTGATATTTTCTGATAAATCCTTCGATATCACTAATCATACCTAATTGGCTGTATTGAGCATCGGTAAGCGTTAATAATGTCGTCTCGCTAAAGTTATATTCACAGTTTTCACCCCGAAACCAGACGGATTGCCCATCGCGATTACGCCAACTCCATAGTTGCGCAATATGTAGAAAATAATTTTTTTGTTGCTCAGTCAATACTGACGTTACCAACGCCGGGAATACTCGGGTATCATAAAATCGCATTAAGCCCTTACGGCCCTCCCATTCCGCAATAATCAGGTTCTGCAAATGTTTTGCCAACAAACTAAAATCACACACAGAAAAAAAGAGCAATATTCGCGCCGGATCATTATATTGCCGAAGTAAGGCTGACAACCACTCTTTGTGTTGCCATACATCAATACATAATTGCAAAAAAAGAGGCGCATCTTCAATAAACTCATTTTCCGGTTCATTCTCTAATAGCGAAACCCAGGCAATCTGCGGTTGAAACCGCATCAAATCATGAACTAAAGAGGGGGCATCCCCAGCCTGATCCACAATAATATTTACTGACACGGTATCCAGACAAGCACACACTTGTTCGATCTGTTTTAACCAATTTAATATTGAATTATCAGTATCTGCGTCCATTTGATATCCTTTTAGTTAGCGAGGGATAAATCCAGCGGCAGCTTCCTGTGCTTTACATAGACACTCTTTACAAATCGATTGTGGGAGTTCTGGTAATGGAAAGTCCTGCCTTGTCGGGCCTTCAAATACATGTTTTCCCTTAAGGCTTAACAAACCAGGCCCATGTATTTCAATTCGACCATCGGGAGACAACCGAATATACGCGCCACCGCATGCCAGGGTAATCCCATTTTTGGCTGTCAATTGCAAATGGCCCTGCGTGGACTGAATAGTAATATCTTTGAGCGCAGTAATAGACAGAGTATCTGCATGCGATTCCAGTTCGCAAGGCCCCTTACCAGAGACAATCCTTACTCCCTCTGTTTGAGCCAATAAAGAAATAGCGTAATTAGCATTAAGCGCAATGCGTTTGCTGCTGGCAATATGTACTTCGCCCATACTTTGGGCATAGAGTGCTTTCCCCGTCTGTAGCATCACTGTATCCGGACTGACAATCCCTACTCCAGCAGGGGCTGTCAACAACATAGCGGGTTTTTGAAGCCGTTCGGCCGCTTTTAAATAGTCACGTAAGCATTGTGCGTCGGGTTGCACGTTATGATGACTCTCAGCAATCTCTCCCCACTCAGTAGCCTGATGAATAGCACCTTTAACAAGGCTTATTGCTGACCCCATCTCAAGTACCTGCCCCTGCGCTTTCATCTGCGCATCAGCGGTGATGAATATCCCTTTCCCGGCC
>NZ_JBEAIJ010000010.1:0-26114 GCF_040065315.1 Klebsiella sp. CN_Kp100 | reverse complement strand
CGATGGACGACGGTCTGCGTTTCGCAATCCGTGAAGGCGGCCGTACCGTTGGCGCGGGCGTTGTTGCTAAAGTTCTCGGCTAATTATTAGTCCAGAATGAAAAAGGGCGCTAAGGCGCCCTTTTTGCTGTCTGTAATTTGAGAGCATATCCGTGAAAGATTACAGAGAATAAATGACATGTATATTTAATAAACAGACTATTGTAATCATAACTATTCTCATTTACACTTCGCCTGTAAGTTGAACGGGAGTATGTATGTACGTTTGTCTGTGTAATGGTGTGAACGATAAAAAAATTCGCCAGGCTGTGCGCCAGTTTCATCCTCAGTCTTTCCAGCAGTTGCGCAAATTTATTCCCGTGGGAAATCAATGCGGTAAGTGTGTGCGTGCGGCCCGCGAAATTATGGAAGATGAATTAACTCGCATGCCGGAATATCAAGAGATTGCCTGAAGACCACGGCTTAACTTTGACATCCTAATAGCCCGAACTACGCTTCAATAAGTGGAAGCGGAGGGACTATATAATGAAAGGTGATGTCAAAATCATAAGTTATCTCAATAAATTATTGGGAAATGAGCTGGTCGCAATTAATCAGTACTTTCTCCATGCGAGAATGTTCAAAAACTGGGGCCTGATGCGCCTCAATGATGTCGAATACCATGAATCCATCGATGAAATGAAGCATGCCGATAAATATATTGAGCGTATTTTGTTTCTTGAGGGGATCCCTAACCTGCAGGACCTCGGTAAACTCCGCATTGGGGAGGACGTCGAGGAGATGCTGCAATCTGACCTGAGGCTGGAACTGGAAGGGGCAAAGGATCTACGAGAAGCCATTGCCTATGCCGACAGCGTCCATGACTACGTCAGCCGGGATATGTTAATCACTATCCTTGCAGACGAAGAAGGGCATATCGATTGGCTTGAAACCGAACTGGATCTCATAGCTAAAATTGGTCTGCAGAATTATCTTCAGTCGCAGATTAAAGTGGCGGACTAAGAAAGGTCACACCTTCAGATAATAAACCCGCTACGGCCAGAAAAGGGCCAAAAGGTAGCGGGTTATGTAATGCCTCTCTTTCTCTGGTGCGTAGAATCACTACTGCTACGGCAGCGCATGCCAGAATCGTTGCGATAAGAACCAGCTGCGGTAAAGCTCTCCAGCCATGCCAGGCTCCGAGTGCGGCGAGTAACTTTACATCACCGTAGCCGATACCTTCAGACCCACGTACTCCCCTGTAGAACCAATAAATCAACGCAAAGGCCAGATAGCCTGCTATCGCTCCCCATACCGCATGCGGCAGATTGACCGGCGACATAGATACATAGTAAAGCAGCCCGCTCCAGAGCAGAGGGCAGGTGAATTTATCGGGTAGCAAGCCATAGCGCAGATCGTGCCAGCTGAGAGTGAGCAATAAGCCGCCGTAGATAATAAAGAAGACAACGTTCGCAACTGCCATTGATTTTCTCCATGTTGTGGCTGTTAGCACCGAGTGTGCTGAGGTGGAGAGCATCTTGCAAAGGCCAATGACCGGGAATGGACTGACTTATCCAAATTTTTTATGTCTACAGGTTGCGTTACTGCGTGAGCGGAAGCGGACTCGCAGAAAGAAGTGATGATTTTCTACGCAGTACTTGCGTTGTGGCTGAATTTGCGTATAATGCGCGGGCCTGTCAAAGTTGACGGCCGGTTCGATATGAACCCTGGTAGCAGCAACAAGCTACCAAACAATGTTCCCAATTGGGGAACTATGTAAGAACGGTTACACTCTCCCATCAATCGTAATGGGTATGAGGAGTAACCATTTCGTCTATAAAATAATTGGAGCTCTGGTCTCATGCAGAACCAAAGAATCCGTATCCGCCTTAAAGCGTTTGATCATCGTCTGATCGATCAATCAACCGCGGAAATCGTCGAGACTGCTAAGCGCACTGGTGCGCAAGTCCGTGGTCCGATCCCGCTGCCGACCCGCAAAGAGCGCTTTACCGTTCTGATCTCTCCGCACGTTAACAAAGACGCGCGCGATCAGTACGAAATCCGCACTCATAAGCGTCTGGTTGACATCGTTGAGCCAACTGAAAAAACCGTTGATGCTCTGATGCGTCTGGATCTGGCTGCCGGTGTAGACGTGCAGATCAGCCTGGGTTAATCAGGTCATCGAGCGATTGAGAGGTTGAAACAATGATTGGTTTAGTCGGTAAAAAAGTGGGCATGACCCGCATCTTCACTGAAGATGGCGTATCTATCCCAGTAACCGTAATCGAAGTTGAAGCAAACCGCGTTACTCAGGTTAAAGATCTGGCTAACGATGGCTACCGTGCCGTTCAGGTTACCACTGGTGCTAAAAAAGCTAACCGTGTAACCAAACCGGAAGCGGGTCACTTCGCTAAAGCTGGCGTTGAAGCTGGCCGTGGTCTGTGGGAATTCCGTCTGGCTGACGGCGAAGAGTTCACCGTAGGTCAGGACATTAGCGTTGAGCTGTTTGCTGACGTTAAAAAAGTTGACGTAACCGGTACCTCTAAAGGTAAAGGTTTTGCTGGTACCGTTAAGCGCTGGAACTTCCGTACCCAGGACGCAACTCACGGTAACTCCTTGTCTCACCGCGTTCCGGGTTCTATCGGTCAGAACCAGACTCCGGGCAAAGTGTTCAAAGGCAAGAAAATGGCAGGTCAGCTGGGTAACGAACGTGTAACCGTTCAGAGCCTGGACGTAGTACGTGTTGACGCTGAGCGCAACCTGCTGCTGGTTAAAGGTGCAGTCCCGGGTGCAACCGGTAGCGACCTGATCGTTAAACCAGCTGTGAAGGCGTAAGGGGATAGCAATGGAATTAGTATTGAAAGACGCGCAGAGCGCGCTGACTGTTTCCGAAACTACCTTCGGTCGTGATTTCAACGAAGCGCTGGTTCACCAGGTTGTAGTTGCTTATGCAGCTGGTGCTCGTCAGGGTACTCGTGCTCAGAAGACTCGTGCTGAAGTAACTGGTTCAGGCAAAAAGCCGTGGCGCCAGAAAGGTACCGGCCGTGCGCGTTCAGGTTCTATCAAGAGCCCGATCTGGCGTTCAGGTGGCGTGACCTTCGCTGCTCGTCCGCAGGACCACAGTCAAAAAGTTAACAAAAAGATGTACCGCGGCGCGCTGAAAAGCATTCTGTCCGAACTGGTACGTCAGGATCGTCTGATCGTTGTCGAATCTTTCTCTGTAGAAGCGCCTAAAACTAAGCTGCTGGCACAGAAACTGAAAGACATGGCTCTGGAAGATGTGCTGATCATCACCGGTGAGCTGGACGAGAACCTGTTCCTTGCTGCGCGCAACCTGCACAAGGTTGACGTACGTGATGCAACTGGTATCGACCCGGTTAGCCTGATCGCCTTCGACAAAGTCGTAATGACTGCTGATGCTGTTAAGCAAGTTGAGGAGATGCTGGCATGATTCGTGAAGAACGTCTGCTGAAGGTGCTGCGCGCACCGCACGTTTCTGAAAAAGCGTCTACTGCGATGGAAAAAACTAACACCATCGTTCTCAAAGTTGCTAAAGACGCGACCAAAGCAGAGATCAAAGCTGCTGTGCAGAAACTGTTTGAAGTCGAAGTCGAAGTCGTTAACACCCTGGTTGTTAAAGGGAAAGTTAAACGTCACGGACAGCGTATCGGTCGTCGTAGCGACTGGAAAAAAGCTTACGTCACCCTGAAGGAAGGCCAGAATCTGGACTTCGTCGGCGGCGCTGAGTAAGTCGGAGGAGTAATACAATGGCAGTTGTTAAATGTAAACCGACATCTCCGGGTCGTCGCCACGTTGTTAAAGTGGTCAACCCAGAGCTGCACAAGGGCAAACCTTTTGCTCCGCTGGTTGAAAAAAACAGCAAATCCGGTGGTCGTAACAACAATGGCCGTATCACCACTCGTCATATCGGTGGTGGTCACAAACAGGCCTACCGTATTGTTGACTTCAAACGCAACAAAGATGGTATCCCGGCAGTTGTTGAACGTCTTGAGTACGATCCGAACCGCTCCGCGAACATCGCGCTGGTTCTGTACAAAGACGGTGAGCGCCGTTACATTCTGGCCCCTAAAGGCCTGAAAGCTGGCGACCAGATTCAGTCTGGCGTTGATGCTGCAATCAAAGCAGGCAACACCCTGCCGATGCGCAATATCCCGGTTGGTTCTACCGTTCATAACGTAGAAATGAAACCAGGTAAAGGCGGTCAGCTGGCTCGTTCCGCTGGTACTTACGTTCAGATCGTTGCTCGCGATGGTGCTTATGTCACCCTGCGTCTGCGTTCTGGTGAAATGCGTAAAGTCGAAGCAGACTGCCGCGCTACTCTGGGCGAAGTTGGCAATGCTGAGCATATGCTGCGCGTTCTGGGTAAAGCAGGTGCTGCACGCTGGCGTGGCGTTCGTCCTACCGTTCGCGGTACTGCGATGAACCCAGTCGACCACCCACATGGTGGTGGTGAAGGTCGTAACTTTGGTAAGCACCCGGTAACTCCGTGGGGCGTTCAGACCAAAGGTAAGAAGACCCGCAGCAACAAGCGTACTGATAAATTCATCGTACGTCGCCGTAGCAAATAATTTTAGAGGATAAGCCATGCCACGTTCTCTCAAGAAAGGTCCTTTTATTGACCTGCACTTGCTGAAGAAGGTAGAGAAAGCGGTGGAAAGCGGAGACAAGAAGCCCCTGCGCACTTGGTCCCGTCGTTCAACGATCTTTCCTAACATGATCGGTTTGACCATCGCTGTCCATAATGGTCGTCAGCACGTTCCAGTTTTTGTTTCCGACGAAATGGTTGGTCACAAACTGGGTGAATTCGCACCGACTCGTACTTATCGCGGCCACGCTGCTGATAAAAAAGCGAAGAAGAAATAAGGTAGGAGGAAGAGATGGAAACTTTAGCTCAACATCGCCATGCTCGTTCTTCTGCTCAGAAGGTACGCCTTGTTGCTGACCTGATTCGCGGTAAGAAAGTGTCGCAGGCCCTGGATATTCTGACCTACACCAACAAGAAAGCTGCTGTACTGGTCAAGAAGGTACTGGAATCTGCCATTGCTAACGCTGAACACAACGATGGCGCTGACATTGATGATCTGAAAGTTGCGAAAATTTTCGTAGACGAAGGCCCGAGCATGAAGCGCATTATGCCGCGTGCTAAAGGTCGTGCAGATCGCATCCTGAAGCGCACCAGCCACATTACTGTGGTTGTGTCCGATCGCTGAGACTCTGGAGACTAGCAATGGGTCAGAAAGTACATCCTAATGGTATTCGCCTGGGTATTGTAAAACCATGGAACTCTACCTGGTTTGCGAACACCAAAGAATTCGCTGACAACCTGGACAGCGATTTTAAAGTACGTCAGTACCTGACTAAGGAACTGGCGAAAGCGTCTGTATCTCGCATCGTTATCGAGCGTCCGGCTAAGAGCATTCGTGTGACCATTCACACCGCTCGCCCGGGTATCGTTATCGGTAAGAAAGGCGAAGACGTAGAAAAACTGCGCAAGGTCGTCGCGGATCTCGCTGGCGTGCCTGCACAGATCAATATTGCCGAAGTTCGTAAGCCTGAACTGGACGCTAAATTGGTTGCTGACAGCATCACTTCTCAGCTGGAACGTCGCGTTATGTTCCGTCGTGCTATGAAGCGTGCTGTACAGAACGCAATGCGTCTGGGCGCTAAAGGTATCAAAGTTGAAGTTAGCGGCCGTCTGGGCGGCGCGGAAATCGCACGTACCGAATGGTACCGTGAAGGTCGCGTACCGCTGCACACTCTGCGTGCTGACATCGACTACAACACCTCTGAAGCGCACACCACTTACGGTGTAATCGGCGTTAAGGTATGGATCTTCAAAGGTGAGATCCTGGGTGGTATGGCTGCTGTTGAACAACCGGAACCGGCTGCTCAACCTAAAAAGCAGCAGCGTAAAGGCCGTAAATAAGGAGCGTCGCTGATGTTACAACCAAAGCGTACAAAATTCCGTAAAGTGCACAAAGGCCGCAACCGTGGTCTGGCGCAGGGTACGGATGTTAGCTTCGGCACTTTCGGTCTGAAAGCTGTTGGCCGTGGTCGTCTGACTGCACGTCAGATCGAAGCAGCACGTCGTGCTATGACCCGTGCAGTTAAGCGTCAAGGTAAGATCTGGATCCGTGTATTCCCGGACAAACCGATCACCGAGAAGCCGCTGGAAGTTCGTATGGGTAAAGGTAAAGGTAACGTGGAGTACTGGGTTGCCTTGATTCAGCCGGGTAAAGTCCTTTATGAAATGGACGGCGTACCGGAAGAGCTGGCCCGTGAAGCATTCGGCCTGGCAGCAGCGAAACTGCCGATCAAAACCACCTTTGTAACTAAGACGGTGATGTAATGAAAGCAAAAGAGCTGCGTGAAAAAAGCGTTGAAGAGCTGAACGCTGAGCTGCTGAACCTGCTGCGTGAGCAGTTCAACCTGCGTATGCAGGCTGCAAGTGGCCAGCTGCAACAGACTCATCTGCTGAAGCAAGTGCGTCGTGATGTTGCACGCGTTAAGACTTTACTGACTCAGAAGGCGGGTGCGTAATGACCGATAAAATCCGTACTCTGCAAGGTCGCGTGGTTAGCGACAAAATGGAGAAATCCATTGTTGTTGCTATCGAACGTATGGTGAAACACCCGGTATACGGCAAATTCATCAAGCGTACGACCAAACTGCACGTACATGACGAGAACAACGAATGCGGTATCGGTGACGTGGTTGAAATCCGCGAATGCCGTCCGCTGTCCAAGACTAAGTCCTGGACGCTGGTTCGCGTTGTAGAGAAAGCGGTTCTGTAATACAGTACGCATTCTCGATACGGATAAACGGCTCAGCGATGAGCCGTTTATTTTTTCTACCCATATCTGATTTGCGGTGTTATAATGCCGCGCCCTCGATATGGGGCTTTTTTAACGACCCTATTTTTGGGTCTCAGTAGTAGTTGACATTAGCGGAGCACTAAAATGATCCAAGAACAGACTATGCTGAACGTCGCCGACAACTCCGGTGCACGTCGCGTAATGTGTATCAAGGTTCTGGGTGGCTCGCACCGTCGCTACGCAGGCGTAGGCGACATCATCAAGATCACCATCAAAGAAGCAATTCCGCGTGGTAAGGTCAAAAAAGGTGATGTGCTGAAGGCGGTAGTGGTGCGCACCAAGAAGGGTGTTCGTCGCCCGGACGGTTCTGTCATTCGCTTCGATGGTAATGCATGCGTTATTTTAAACAATAACAGCGAGCAGCCCATCGGTACGCGTATTTTTGGGCCGGTAACTCGTGAACTTCGTAACGAGAAGTTCATGAAAATTATCTCTCTGGCCCCAGAAGTACTCTAAGGAGCGAATCATGGCAGCGAAAATCCGTCGTGATGACGAAGTTATCGTGTTAACCGGTAAAGATAAAGGTAAACGCGGTAAAGTTAAGAATGTCTTGTCTTCCGGCAAGCTCATTGTTGAAGGTATCAACCTGGTTAAGAAACACCAGAAGCCGGTTCCGGCTCTGAACCAACCAGGCGGCATCGTTGAAAAAGAAGCTGCTATTCAGGTTTCTAACGTTGCAATCTTCAATGCGGCAACCGGCAAGGCTGACCGTGTAGGCTTTAGATTCGAAGACGGCAAAAAAGTCCGTTTCTTCAAGTCTAACAGCGAAACTATCAAGTAATTTGGAGTAGTACGATGGCGAAACTGCATGATTACTACAAAGACGAAGTAGTTAAGAAACTCATGACTGAGTTTAACTACAATTCTGTCATGCAAGTCCCTCGGGTCGAGAAGATCACCCTGAACATGGGTGTTGGTGAAGCGATCGCTGACAAGAAACTGCTGGATAACGCAGCAGCGGATCTGACAGCAATCTCCGGTCAAAAACCGCTGATCACCAAAGCACGCAAATCAGTTGCAGGCTTCAAAATCCGTCAGGGCTATCCGATCGGCTGTAAAGTAACTCTGCGTGGCGAACGCATGTGGGAGTTCTTTGAGCGCCTGATCACTATTGCTGTACCGCGTATCCGTGACTTCCGTGGCTTGTCCGCTAAGTCTTTCGACGGTCGTGGCAACTACAGCATGGGTGTCCGTGAGCAGATCATCTTCCCAGAAATCGACTACGATAAAGTCGACCGCGTTCGTGGTTTGGATATTACCATTACCACTACTGCGAAATCTGATGAAGAAGGCCGCGCTCTGCTGGCTGCCTTTGACTTCCCGTTCCGCAAGTAAGGTAGGGTTACTTAATGGCTAAGCAATCAATGAAAGCACGCGAAGTAAAGCGCGTGGCTTTAGCTGATAAATTCTTCGCTAAACGCGCTGAACTGAAAGCTATCATCTCTGATGTGAACGCAACCGACGAAGATCGTTGGAATGCTGTTCTCAAGCTGCAGACTCTGCCGCGTGATTCCAGCCCGTCTCGTCAGCGTAATCGCTGCCGTCAAACAGGTCGTCCGCATGGTTTCCTGCGGAAGTTCGGGTTGAGCCGTATCAAGGTCCGTGAAGCCGCAATGCGCGGTGAAATCCCGGGTCTGAAAAAGGCTAGCTGGTAATTGTCACCAATTGAATCACGGGAGTAAAGACAGATGAGCATGCAAGATCCGATCGCGGATATGCTGACCCGTATCCGTAACGGTCAGGCCGCGAATAAAGCTGCGGTCACCATGCCTTCCTCCAAGCTGAAAGTGGCAATTGCCAACGTGCTGAAGGAAGAAGGCTTTATTGAAGATTTTAAAGTTGAAGGCGACATCAAGCCGGAACTGGAACTGACTCTTAAGTATTTCCAGGGTAAAGCTGTTGTAGAAAGCATTCAGCGTGTCAGCCGCCCAGGTCTGCGCATCTACAAACGTAAAGATGAGCTGCCGAAAGTTATGGCGGGTCTGGGTATCGCGGTTATTTCTACCTCTAAAGGTGTTATGACCGATCGTGCAGCGCGCCAGGCTGGTCTTGGTGGCGAAATTATCTGCTACGTAGCCTAATCGGAGGAAAAAATGTCTCGTGTTGCTAAAGCACCGGTCGTTGTTCCTGCCGGCGTTGATGTAAAAATCAACGGTCAGGTTATTACGATCAAAGGTAAAAACGGCGAGCTGACTCGTACCCTCAACAATGCTGTTGAAGTTAAACATGCAGATAATGCTCTGACCTTCGGTCCGCGTGATGGTTTCGTGGATGGATGGGCTCAGGCTGGTACCGCGCGTGCCCTGCTGAACTCAATGGTTGTTGGTGTTACCGAAGGCTTCACTAAAAAGCTTCAGCTGGTTGGTGTAGGTTATCGTGCAGCGGTCAAAGGGGATGTAGTAAACCTGGCTTTAGGTTTCTCTCATCCTGTTGAGCATAAACTGCCGGCCGGTATCACTGCAGAATGTCCGACTCAAACTGAAATCGTGCTGAAAGGCGCTGATAAGCAGGTGATCGGTCAGGTTGCAGCAGATCTGCGCGCCTACCGTCGTCCTGAGCCTTATAAAGGTAAGGGTGTTCGTTACGCCGACGAAGTCGTGCGTACCAAAGAGGCTAAGAAGAAGTAAGGTAACACTATGGATAAGAAATCTGCTCGTATCCGTCGTGCGACCCGCGCACGCCGCAAGCTCCAGGAGCTGGGTGCAACTCGCCTGGTGGTACATCGTACCCCGCGTCATATTTACGCACAGGTAATTGCACCGAACGGTTCTGAAGTTCTGGTAGCTGCTTCTACTGTAGAAAAAGCTATCGCTGAACAACTGAAGTACACCGGTAACAAAGACGCGGCTGCAGCTGTGGGTAAAGCTGTCGCTGAACGCGCTCTGGAAAAAGGCATCAAAGATGTATCCTTTGACCGTTCCGGGTTCCAATATCATGGTCGTGTCCAGGCACTGGCAGATGCTGCCCGTGAAGCTGGCCTTCAGTTCTAAGGTAGAGGTGTAAGATGGCTCACATCGAAAAACAAGCTGGCGAACTGCAGGAAAAGCTGATCGCGGTTAACCGCGTATCTAAAACCGTTAAAGGTGGTCGTATTTTCTCCTTCACAGCTCTGACTGTAGTTGGTGACGGTAACGGTCGCGTTGGTTTTGGTTACGGTAAAGCGCGTGAAGTTCCAGCAGCGATCCAGAAAGCGATGGAAAAAGCCCGTCGCAATATGATTAACGTCGCGCTGAACCACGGCACCCTGCAGCACCCGGTTAAAGGTGTTCACACGGGTTCTCGTGTATTCATGCAGCCAGCTTCCGAAGGTACCGGTATCATCGCCGGTGGTGCAATGCGCGCCGTTCTGGAAGTTGCTGGAGTTCATAACGTTCTGGCCAAAGCATATGGTTCCACCAACCCGATCAACGTGGTTCGTGCAACTATTGATGGCCTGGAAAATATGAATTCTCCAGAAATGGTCGCTGCCAAGCGTGGTAAATCCGTTGAAGAAATTCTGGGGAAATAAACCATGGCAAAGACTATTAAAATTACTCAAACCCGCAGTGCAATCGGTCGTCTGCCGAAACACAAGGCAACGCTGCTTGGCCTGGGTCTGCGTCGTATTGGTCACACCGTAGAGCGCGAGGATACTCCTGCTGTTCGTGGTATGGTCAACGCGGTTTCCTTCATGGTTAAAGTTGAGGAGTAAGAGATGCGTTTAAATACTCTGTCTCCGGCCGAAGGCTCTAAAAAGGCGGGTAAACGCCTGGGTCGTGGTATCGGTTCTGGCCTCGGTAAAACCGGTGGTCGTGGTCACAAAGGTCAGAACTCTCGTTCTGGCGGTGGCGTGCGTCGCGGTTTCGAAGGTGGTCAGATGCCTCTGTACCGTCGCCTGCCGAAATTCGGCTTCACTTCTCGTAAAGCGATGATCACTGCAGAAGTTCGTCTGTCTGATCTGGCTCACGTAGAAGGCGATGTTATCGACCTGAACACGCTGAAAGCGGCTAACATTATCGGTATCCAGATCGAGTTCGCGAAAGTGATCCTGTCTGGTGAAGTATCTCGTCCGGTAACTGTTCGTGGCCTGCGCGTGACTAAAGGTGCTCGTGCTGCTATCGAAGCTGCTGGCGGTAAAATTGAGGAATAAGTAGCAGATGGCTAAGCAACCGGGATTAGATTTTCAAAGTGCCAAAGGTGGGATTGGCGAACTGAAGCGCAGACTGTTGTTTGTAATCGGTGCGTTGATTGTGTTCCGTATTGGCTCTTTTATTCCGATCCCTGGTATTGATGCCGCTGTACTTGCCAAACTGCTTGAGCAACAGCGAGGCACCATCATTGAAATGTTCAACATGTTCTCTGGTGGTGCTCTCAGCCGTGCTTCAATCTTTGCTCTGGGTATCATGCCGTATATTTCGGCATCGATCATTGTCCAGCTGTTAACGGTTGTTTATCAGCCGTTAGCGGAGCTGAAGAAAGAAGGGGAGTCTGGTCGTCGTAAGATCAGCCAGTACACCCGCTACGGTACTCTGGTGCTGGCGATATTCCAGTCGATTGGTATTGCTACCGGTCTACCGAATATGCCTGGTATGCAGGGCCTGGTAATAAATCCAGGCTTTGCATTCTATTTCACCGCTGTTGTTAGTCTGGTCTCAGGAACGATGTTCCTGATGTGGCTCGGCGAACAGATCACTGAGCGTGGTATCGGTAACGGTATTTCGATCATTATCTTCGCTGGTATCGTTGCGGGACTCCCGCCGGCCATAGCCCATACTATCGAGCAAGCGCGTCAAGGCGACCTGCACTTCCTCCTGTTGCTGTTGGTTGCAGTATTAGTATTTGCAGTGACCTTCTTTGTTGTGTTTGTTGAGCGTGGCCAACGCCGCATTGTGGTAAACTACGCGAAACGTCAACAGGGTCGTCGTGTCTATGCTGCACAGAGCACACATTTACCGCTGAAAGTGAATATGGCAGGGGTCATCCCAGCAATCTTCGCTTCCAGTATTATTCTGTTCCCGGCAACCATTACATCTTGGTTCGGGGGCGGTACTGGTTGGAACTGGCTGACAACAATTTCGCTGTATTTGCAGCCTGGGCAACCGCTTTATGTGTTACTCTATGCGTCTGCAATCATCTTCTTCTGTTTCTTCTACACGGCGTTGGTTTTCAACCCGCGTGAAACAGCAGATAACCTGAAGAAGTCCGGTGCATTTGTACCAGGAATTCGTCCGGGAGAGCAAACGGCGAAGTATATCGATAAAGTAATGACTCGCCTGACTTTGGTCGGTGCGTTATACATCACTTTTATCTGCCTGATCCCGGAGTTCATGCGTGATGCAATGAAAGTACCGTTCTACTTCGGTGGGACCTCACTGCTTATCGTTGTTGTCGTGATTATGGACTTTATGGCTCAAGTGCAAACTCTGATGATGTCAAGTCAGTATGAGTCTGCATTGAAGAAGGCGAATCTGAAAGGCTACGGCCGCTAACAGGTCGCTCGAGAAGTTACGGAGAGTAAAAATGAAAGTTCGTGCTTCCGTCAAGAAATTATGCCGTAACTGCAAAATCGTTAAGCGTGATGGCGTCATCCGCGTGATTTGCAGTGCCGAGCCGAAGCATAAACAGCGCCAAGGCTGATTTATTCGCATATTTTTCTTGCAAAGTTGGGTTGAGCTGGCTAGATTAGCCAGCCAATCTTTTGTATGTCTGTACGTTTCCATTTGAGTATCCTGAAAACGGGCTTTTCAGCATGGTGCGTACATATTAAATAGTAGGAGTGCATAGTGGCCCGTATAGCAGGCATTAACATTCCTGATCACAAACATACCGTAATCGCATTAACTGCCATTTTCGGTATCGGCAAGACCCGCTCTAAAGCCATCTGTGCTGACACGGGTATCGCTGAAAATGTTAAGATCAGTGAGCTGTCTGAAGAACAAATTGAATCCCTGCGTGAAGCGGTAGGTAAATTTGTCGTTGAAGGTGATCTGCGCCGTGAAATCACCCTGAGCATCAAGCGTCTGATGGACCTTGGTTGCTATCGTGGTTTACGCCATCGTCGTGGTCTTCCGGTTCGCGGTCAGCGTACTAAGACCAACGCACGTACCCGTAAGGGTCCGCGTAAACCGATCAAGAAATAATCGGGGTGATTGAATAATGGCAAAGGCACCAGTTCGTGCACGTAAGCGTGTAAGAAAACAAGTCTCTGATGGCGTGGCTCATGTCCATGCTTCTTTTAACAACACCATCGTTACCATTACCGATCGTCAAGGTAACGCGCTGGGTTGGGCAACAGCCGGTGGTTCCGGTTTCCGTGGTTCTCGCAAATCCACTCCGTTCGCAGCTCAGGTTGCAGCAGAGCGTTGCGCTGAAGCCGTAAAAGAATACGGCATCAAGAATCTGGAAGTTATGGTCAAAGGTCCGGGTCCAGGTCGCGAATCTACTATTCGTGCACTGAACGCCGCTGGTTTCCGCATCACTAATATTACTGATGTGACTCCGATCCCTCATAACGGTTGTCGTCCGCCGAAAAAACGTCGCGTATAACGCGTTCGTTTCTAGGATTGTTGGAGAAAGAAAATGGCAAGATATTTGGGTCCTAAGCTCAAGCTGAGCCGTCGTGAGGGCACAGACCTGTTCCTTAAGTCTGGCGTTCGCGCGATCGATACCAAGTGTAAAATTGAACAAGCTCCTGGCCAGCACGGTGCGCGTAAACCGCGTCTGTCTGACTATGGTGTGCAGTTGCGTGAAAAGCAAAAAGTTCGCCGTATGTACGGTGTGCTGGAGCGTCAGTTCCGTAACTATTATAAAGAAGCAGCGCGTCTGAAAGGCAACACCGGTGAAAACCTGTTGACTCTGCTGGAAGGTCGTCTGGACAACGTTGTATACCGTATGGGCTTCGGCGCGACTCGTGCTGAATCACGTCAGCTGGTTAGCCACAAAGCTATCATGGTAAACGGTCGTGTTGTTAACATCGCTTCTTATCAGGTTAAAGCGAATGACGTTGTCAGCATTCGTGAGAAAGCGAAAAAGCAATCTCGCGTGAAAGCCGCTCTGGAGCTGGCTGAGCAGCGTGAAAAGCCAACCTGGCTGGAAGTTGATGCTGGCAAGATGGAAGGTACGTTCAAGCGTCTGCCGGAACGTTCTGATCTGTCTGCGGACATTAACGAACACCTGATCGTCGAGCTTTACTCCAAGTAAAGCTTAGTACCAAAGAGAGGACACAATGCAGGGTTCTGTGACAGAGTTTCTAAAACCGCGCCTGGTCGATATCGAGCAAGTGAGTTCGACGCACGCCAAGGTGACCCTTGAACCTTTAGAGCGTGGCTTTGGCCATACTCTAGGTAACGCACTGCGCCGTATTCTGCTCTCATCGATGCCGGGTTGCGCGGTGACCGAGGTTGAGATTGATGGTGTACTTCATGAGTACAGCACCAAAGAAGGCGTTCAGGAAGATATCCTTGAAATCCTGCTCAACCTGAAAGGGCTGGCGGTGAGAGTTCAGGGTAAAGATGAAGTCATCCTTACTTTGAACAAATCTGGCATTGGCCCTGTGACCGCAGCCGACATTACCCATGACGGTGATGTCGAAATCGTCAAGCCGCAACATGTGATCTGCCACCTGACCGATGAGAACGCAGCTATTAGCATGCGTATCAAAGTTCAGCGCGGTCGCGGTTATGTGCCGGCTTCTGCCCGAATTCATTCGGAAGAAGATGAGCGCCCAATCGGCCGTCTGCTGGTCGACGCATGCTACAGCCCGGTAGAGCGTATTGCCTACAATGTTGAAGCAGCGCGTGTAGAACAGCGTACCGACCTGGACAAGCTGGTCATCGAAATGGAAACCAACGGCACAATCGATCCTGAAGAGGCGATTCGTCGTGCGGCAACCATCCTGGCAGAACAACTGGAAGCTTTCGTTGACTTACGTGATGTACGTCAGCCGGAAGTGAAAGAAGAGAAACCAGAATTCGATCCGATCCTGCTGCGCCCTGTTGACGATCTCGAATTGACTGTCCGCTCTGCTAACTGCCTCAAGGCAGAAGCTATCCACTATATCGGTGATCTGGTACAGCGTACCGAGGTTGAGTTGCTGAAAACGCCGAACCTGGGTAAAAAATCTCTTACCGAGATTAAAGACGTGCTGGCTTCACGTGGTTTGTCTCTGGGCATGCGCCTGGAAAACTGGCCACCGGCAAGCATTGCTGACGAGTAACCGGATCACAGGTTAAGGTTTTACTGAGAAGGATAAGGTCATGCGCCATCGTAAGAGTGGTCGTCAACTGAACCGCAACAGCAGCCATCGCCAGGCTATGTTCCGTAACATGGCTGGTTCGCTGGTTCGTCATGAAATCATCAAGACGACCCTGCCGAAAGCGAAAGAACTGCGTCGCGTAGTTGAGCCGCTGATTACTCTTGCCAAGACTGATAGCGTTGCTAATCGTCGTCTGGCATTCGCCCGCACTCGTGATAACGAGATCGTGGCAAAACTGTTTAACGAGCTGGGCCCGCGTTTCGCGAGCCGCGCCGGTGGTTACACTCGTATTATGAAGTGTGGCTTCCGTGCAGGCGACAACGCGCCGATGGCATACATCGAGCTGGTTGATCGCTCTGAATCGAAAGCAGAAGCTGCTGCAGAGTAATCTGTAGTAACGTAAAAAAACCCGCTCCGGCGGGTTTTTTTATATCCTCCCTATTCCTGCTTGTTTACAATATCTGCATTCTTTTTGTTCATCGCCGGAGCCGTATTATGTGGTTACTGGATCAGTGGGCAGAACGCCATATTCTTGATGCCCAGCGCAAAGGTGAATTGGATAATCTTCCGGGCAGTGGCGAACCACTGATTCTGGATGATGATTCACATGTGCCGCCCGAGCTACGCGCAGGTTATCGATTACTCAAGAATGCGGGTTGTTTACCTCCCGAACTTGAACATCGTAAAGAAGCCGTGATGCTAAATGACTTACTTAAAGGCGTTCAGGAGTGCGATCCCCGCTATGCTGAGCTGAGCCGTCGCCTTGCGCTGCTCGAGCTAAAGCTGCGGCAGGCGGGCTTAAATACTGACTTCCTGCGTGGGGATTACGCTGATAAGTTGCTGCATAAGATTAATGAGGAGTAATCATGTACCGCATAGGTGAACTGGCTAAATTGGCTGACGTTACTCCTGATACCATCCGCTATTATGAAAAACAGCAGATGATGGATCATAACGTGCGTACGGAAGGTGGATTTCGTCTCTATTCGGATAACGACCTGCAGAGACTGCGTTTTATCCGCTATGCCAGGCAGCTGGGGTTTACGCTGGAATCGATCCGCGAACTTCTCTCGATCCGCATCGATCCGGAACATCATACCTGTCAGGAATCTAAAGGCATTGTGCAGGCTCGTTTGAGTGAAGTGGAATCCCGTATTAAGGAGCTCCAGGCTATGCGTCGTTCCTTACAGCGGCTCAATGATGCTTGCTGCGGCACAGCGCACAGCAGTGTCTATTGTTCCATTCTTGAAGCGCTCGAGCAGGGCGCCAGTAACAGAAATACCGGGCGTTGATTTTTTCAGCATTCGCGTCTACACTCACGCCGATTTCATTTCACCAATCTGGAGATTTTATGAGCCGCTATCAGCACACTAAAGGGCAGATAAAAGATAATGCCATCGAGGCCTTGCTTCATGACCCGTTATTCAGGCAACGAGTTGAAAAGAATAAGAAGGGGAAAGGCAGTTATCAAAGAAAAGCAAAACATGCAGGGCGGGATGGTCGGGAGGCCAGTGGCAAGAAAGTGATTACTTTTTTACCACTGGCCTTCTGGTTTTAAAGCCTTTTAAGAGCGATTGTTCTGTTCTTTCAACAGGTCACGAATTTCGCTAAGCAGGACTTCTTCTTTAGTCGGAGCAGGTGGTGCTGCCGGCGCCTCTTCTTTTTTCCTGTTCAATTTGTTCATCAGTTTGATTGCCATAAAAATAGCAAAAGCCACGATGATAAAGTCGAATACATTCTGAATGAATACGCCATAGTGCATTACGACAGCGGGAATGTCGCCCTGGGCATCTCGCAGCGTTACAGCAAACTGTTTAAAGTCAATTCCGCCGATGAGCAAGCCTAGCGGCGGCATAATAATATCGGCAACCAACGACGATACGATTTTACCAAATGCTGCACCAATGATGACACCGACTGCCAGATCAACCACGTTCCCGCGCATCGCAAATTCGCGAAATTCTTTTAAAAAACTCATTTTATTCTCCTTGAGCCAGCAAACACTGATAAGTTTAACAAATGTATTCCTATTTTCCATTATTAGGAAATAATTGCAGGAAAATATTATCCTTTGATATATAAGGGATAAAAGAAAGGCGTCTTGTCGACGCCTGATAACTACAGAAAGAAAGGACTTGGCTGGAATAGCCTCTCCACATCAGAGATGAATTTTTTGTCAGTCAGGAACATAACTACATGATCCCCTTGCTCAATGCGCAGATTGTTATTCGCTATCATGACATCATTACCGCGTACAACTGCGCCAATAATTGTTCCTGGCGGAAGTTTAATCTCATCAATTGAACGTCCAACAACCCGTGAAGTGCTTTCGTCTCCGTGCGCCACTGCTTCAATGGCCTCAGCGACGCCACGGCGCAGCGAGGAAACACCAACAATATCCGCTTTGCGGACATGGCTGAGCAGCGCGGATATGGTTGCCTGCTGCGGTGATATTGCAATGTCGATCACGCTCCCCTGGACAAGATCGACGTAAGCCCGTCGCTGGATCAGTACCATGACTTTTTTGGCGCCCATTCGCTTCGCGAGCATGGCAGACATGATATTGGCTTCATCATCGTTGGTGACAGCGATAAAAAGATCAACTTGATCGATATGTTCTTCAGCCAGTAATTCTTGATCTGAAGCATCGCCGTAGAAGACGATGGTATTCTGCAGCTTTTCTGCAAGCTCTGCGGCACGCTGTTGATTACGTTCAATGAGTTTGACGCTGTAATCTTTCTCCAGCTTATGGGCGAGCCCGGCGCCAATGTTTCCGCCGCCGACCAGCATGATGCGTTTATAAGGCTTTTCCAGACGCTGAAGCTCGCTCATGACTGCTCGAATGTGCTGCGAAGCGGCGATAAAGAACACCTCATCCCCGGCCTCTACAATTGTTGAGCCCTGGGGTCTGATAGGACGATCGTGGCGGAAAATGGCCGCTACGCGTGTATCAATATGCGGCATATGTTCGCGCATAGTCGAAAGCGCATTTCCCACCAAAGGACCGCCATAATAGGCTTTAACGACCGCCAGGCTGACCTTTCCTTCAGCAAAATTGACAACCTGCAAAGCGCCTGGATACTCGATCAGCCGGTAAATACTATCAATTACCAGCTGCTCAGGTGCGATAAGGTGATCTATAGGAACCGCTTCTGAATGGAAAAGTTTATCGGCATCGCGAACATAATCCGGCGAACGGATGCGAGCAATACGATTTGGTGTATTAAACAGCGAATAGGCAACCTGGCAGGCCACCATATTGGTTTCATCGGAGCTGGTCACCGCAACCAGCATGTCGGCATCATCCGCACCGGCCTCACGTAACACGCGCGGATGCGAGCCATGCCCCTGAACCACCCGGAGATCAAATTTATCCTGAAGACTACGAAGGCGGTCGCCATTCGTGTCGACCAGAGTAATATCGTTGTTCTCTCCGACGAGATTTTCCGCCAGAGTTCCGCCGACCTGTCCTGCGCCCAATATGATAATTTTCATCAGTCGCGACTCGTTATCTCATCACTTTTTGATTAGCTTAGCGTAAAAGAAGCCGTCACCTTCTTCAGCGCCAGGCAAATTTTGTTGACCTGGCAACTCTGGCGTTCCGGTTTCGCTGAGTACCGCATCCGCTGTTCGTTGCAGAAAAGCTTTAATTTGCAGGCTATTCTCCTCTGGTAATACGGAGCACGTCGCGTAAACCAGAGTTCCGCCGGATTTCAGGTGCGGCCATACGGCATCCAGAATTTCCGACTGAAGCTGGGCCAGTTCTGCGATATCGCGATCCCGGCGCAGCCATTTGATATCCGGGTGACGGCGAATAACACCGCTAGCGGAACAAGGCGCATCCAGTAGGATACGATCGAACTGTTGTTCGCCGCACCACTGTGATGGATGGCGTCCATCACCCTGTTTGACGGTTGCCTTCATTCCCAGTCGCTTCAGGTTGTCATAGACGCGGGAGAGCCGCTGCTCGTCAATATCGATGGCGAGAACCTGTGCTTCGGGAGCCGCTTCGAGAATATGCGTGGTTTTACCGCCCGGAGCGGCGCAGAGATCCAGAATGTGCTCGCCGTTTTTGGGGGCGAGGAATGTGACGCAACCCTGAGCGGAGGCATCCTGAACGGTAACCCAGCCTTCTTCAAACCCTGGCAGTGCATGGACTGGTACCGGTGTTTCCATGCGTACAGCGTCAGGATAAGCGGAATGCGTAAATCCTGACATACCCGCCTCTTCCAGCAATGCCAGCCAGCTGTCGCGCGTGTGATGGAGACGGTTCACGCGCAACCACATTGGCGGACGCTGGTTGTTCGCATCCACGATGGCTTCCCACCGCGCTGGATACGCTTTCTGCAGGCGTTTTAATAACCAGCCTGGGTGTAAGAAGCGAATGTCGCTACGAGAAAATTCAGACAACAGCTCTTCCTGCTGGCGCTGAAACTGGCGCAATACGCCGTTAATCAACCCCTTAAGCTGTGGACGTTTAATAGCGACTGCGCCTTCAACCGTTTCCGCCAGTGCGGCATGCGGCGGGATACGCGTATAGAGCAGTTGATATAAGCCCACCATAATCAGGTAGTGAACGATACGCTGCTTACCCGTCATCGGACGAGACATTAGCTTATTGATCAGCCAGTCTAATTGCGAAAGCGTACGCAGCACGCCAAAGCATAGTTCCTGAAGCAGCGCTTTATCTTTATCGGATACTTTTTGTTGCAGTGAGGGCAGAACGTTGCTTAATGATTGCCCTTGTTCGAGAACCTGTTCAACGGCCTGCGCTGCCAGGCTACGTAAATTGAGTTGTTTTTTCATAAACACAAAAATAAAAATGCCCGGCAACACCGGGCGTATTAAGAAGGGGCCGTCAGACCAGACGGTTGCCAGGAGCGAACCATTCCCGGCGCGAGTTTAAAAGATCCTGGGCGCTCATTGCTTTTTTACCGGCCGGCTGCAGCGAGAGTAGATTCAGAATACCGTCGCTGGTTGCTACCTGAATCCCCTGTTTTGTCGCTTCAATGATGGTCCCCGGTACGGCAGCTGTGGCCGTATTGATAACCGATGCCTGCCAGACTTTTATCGGCTGGCCATCAATTTCTATCCAGCTCATAGGCCACGGATTAAAGGCGCGAATGCAGCGTTCTAACTGAGCAGCGGAAAGAGACCAGTCGATACGCGCCTCTTCTTTGCTGAGTTTTTGTGCATGGGTAACCAGCGCTTCATCCTGAACGACTGGTTTTGCGGTACCCGCGGCAAGCTGCTTAAGGGTTTCAATAAGCCCTTGCGGCCCCAGGTTAGCCAGTTTGTCATATAACGTTCCGCTGGTATCTTCTGCGGTGATGGGACATGCAAGCTTATACAGCATGTCGCCCGTATCAAGCCCGACATCCATCTGCATGATTGTTACACCGGTCTCGGTATCACCAGCCCACAGCGAACGTTGAATTGGCGCCGCTCCGCGCCAGCGTGGAAGCAGCGAACCATGAACATTAATGCAGCCAAGGCGCGGCATATCCAGCACCGCTTTCGGCAAAAGCAGACCATAGGCTACGACCACCATGACGTCTGCATGCAGGTCAGAAACTAATTGCTGATTATCCTGCGGGCGTAACGAAGCTGGCTGGAATACTGGTATGCCTTTCTCCTGCGCCAGTACTTTAACCGGGCTGGGCATGAGTTTTTTACCCCGGCCTGCTGGACGGTCTGGTTGTGTAAACACGCCAACGATGTTATGTCCAGAGGAGAGCAGCGCGTCAAGATGACGCGCTGCAAAATCAGGAGTACCCGCAAAAATAATACGTAGTGAATCTGACACGTTAATTCTCGTCCTTAAGCTCGGGCATTCAGGCGGTCAAGTTTCTCAACTTTTTGACGAATGCGTTGTTGCTTGAGCGGAGACAGATAATCGATGAACAGCTTACCAACGAGATGATCCATCTCATGCTGAATACAGATTGCCAGCAGACCGTCAGCTTCCAGTTCAAACGATTTTCCTTCGCGATCGAGCGCGCGGATTTTCACTTTTTCTGCACGCGGCACTAAAGCGCGTTGTTCAGGAATAGAGAGACAGCCCTCTTCAATGCCGGTCTCTCCGCTCTTTTCCAGCAGCTCCGGGTTAATTAATACCAGCTGCTCATCACGATTTTCCGATACATCAATAACGATGATCCGCTGATGGATATCCACCTGCGTTGCGGCAAGACCAATACCTTCTTCAGCGTACATCGTCTCGAACATATCATCGACGATACGCTGAATTTCCGCATTTACTTCTTCAACCGGCTTTGCGACTTTGCGAAGGCGCTCGTCCGGAATATGTAACACTTGCAAAACTGACATAGTTATCCAGAGTTGTGTTCAGGAGTTGGAAAGATTATTACCTCTATTCTAGACAAAACCCCCTGCAATTGACAGTCTCGCTGTCCAATCGCAATGATTGTTAAAGTCGCTTGTGGCAGGGGGATGGGGATGACGCCGAAGGAAATTTGGATACGTTTGATGAGAGTGAGCAGCCTGTATGGCGACAGTGCTGTCAACGTCGCTCGTCAGCTATGTTCATCTCCGACCTTAGATCATGAGAATTTGCGAGCCTGTGGTTTGAATCTGGCGCAATCGAAGCACTTTCTTAGCGTTAACCAATGCGAGATTGATTCCACTCTGCAGTGGATCGAGCAGCCGAGTTGCTATCTACTCACCGCCGAAGATCCGCTTTACCCACCTCAATTGCGGGCTATTGTGGATTTTCCCGGTGCCCTTTTTGTCTATGGAAATACTTCGCTACTTAGTAGCCGGCAGCTGTCAGTTATCGGAAGTCGAGCGCATTCGTGGTATGGCGCCCGCTGGGGGAAATTATTTAGCGTAGCTTTAGCGGGTTATGGCATTACGATCACTAGCGGTCTGGCTCTTGGCATCGATGGGATCGCCCATCGTGGTGCGCTGGAAGGTAAGGGTAAAACGGTTGCCGTTTTAGGGAACGGGTTACGCGAAATCTATCCTCGTCGCCATCAGGCGCTGGCGGAGCAGATAATTCGCAACGGTGGAGCCGTAATTTCTGAATTTCCACTTTTTACTCCGCCTTTGCCGGGGAATTTTCCCCGGCGTAATCGGATTATCAGCGGCCTGAGCGCCGGTGTGTTAGTTGTTGAAGCCGCACTGAAAAGCGGTTCGCTAGTGACAGTTCGTTATGCTCTGGAGCAGGGAAGGGATGTATTTGCCTTGCCAGGGCCAATTGGCAGTCCTGGTTCGGAAGGACCCCATTGGCTCATTAAGCAGGGAGCGATTCCCGTAACGGCGCCTGAAGACATCATTGAATACTGGCGGGATGATCTACAGTACATTGTTCCCAAGCCGGATGGCGCAAATAATTGCGCGAATCTGCCTTCTGTAGCATTGCCATTTCCAGAGCTCCTGGCTAACGTAGGAGATGAGGTAACACCTGTTGACGTTGTCGCTGAACGTGCCGGCCAATCTGTGCCAGTAACCGTAGCCCAGCTACTTGAACTGGAGTTAGCAGGCTGGATCGCAGCTGTACCCGGCGGCTATGTCCGATTAAGGAGGGCAAGCCATGTTCGACGTACTCATGTATCTGTTTGAAACTTACATCCATAATGAAGCAGAAATGCGCGTGGATCAGGACAAGCTGACTCGGGATCTTACCGATGCCGGTTTTGAACGAGAAGATATCTATAACGCCCTGATGTGGCTTGAGAAACTGGCTGATTATCAGGAGGGGTTGGTTGCGCCTATGCAGCTTGCTTCCGACCCTCTCTCGCTACGAGTATATACGGACGAGGAGTGTCAGCGTCTTGATGCGAGTTGCCGGGGGTTCTTACTGTTCCTTGAGCAAATTCAGGTGTTGAACCTCGAAACACGGGAAATGGTAATAGAGCGTGCGCTGGCGTTGGATACGGCGGAGTTCGATCTGGAGGATCTCAAATGGGTGATTCTGATGGTGCTGTTCAATATTCCCGGTTGCGAAAATGCCTACCAGCAAATGGAAGAATTACTCTTTGAAGTAAATGAAGGTATGCTGCATTAACTTTTTTGCTGCGACATTAGAATTGTTATGACCAAAACAGCGCTGTTTTCGGTGCGTAAAAACGAACCCTGCCCGCAGTGTGGGGCTGAACTGGTGATACGCTCCGGGAAGCACGGGCCTTTTCTCGGTTGTTCGCATTATCCTGACTGTGACTATGTCCGTCCCCTTAAAAGCCAGGCGGACGGACATATCGTCAAAGTTCTGGAGGGGCAAACGTGTCCGTCTTGCAGCTCTGTGCTGGTGCTACGGCAGGGACGTTTTGGTATGTTTATCGGGTGTAGTAGCTACCCTGATTGTGAACATACTGAATTGATTGATAAACCAGATGAAACCGCAATACCCTGCCCGCAATGCGGACAAGGGCATCTGGTGCAGCGCCGTTCACGTTTTGGTAAAAACTTCCATTCCTGCGATCGTTACCCCGATTGCCAGTTCGTCATTAATTTCAAACCAGTAGCGGGCGAGTGCCCCGAGTGTCATTACCCGTTGCTAATCGAAAAGAAAACGGCTCAGGGCGTTAAGCGCTTTTGTGCCAGCAAACAATGTGGAAAGCCGATATCGGCGGAATAAATCTGTGAATAATAACCTGCCCTCAGAAGCCATCGTTCGCGCTGTAGAGCTTCTGAATAATCAACATGTCATCGCCTATCCTACGGAAGCCGTTTTTGGCGTCGGTTGCGATCCCGATAGCGAAAAGGCCGTCATGACTCTGCTTGCCCTTAAACAGCGTCCGGTCGAAAAAGGATTGATCCTGATCGCCGCTAGCTTTGAACAACTCAAGCCATACATTGACGATACGCAGCTTAGCGATGAGCAGCTCGCGGCTATTTTTTCCTGTTGGCCTGGTCCGGTGACGTTTGTCTTCCCCGCCTGTGCTTCAACGCCGCGTTGGTTGACTGGGCGCTTCAATTCATTGGCTGTCAGAGTTACCGATCATCCGCTGGTGGTTGAACTGTGCAAGGCTTACGGTAAGCCGCTGGTTTCAACCAGCGCAAATTTATCGGGCCAGCCACCTTGCCGCACGACCGAGGAAGTTTATACGCAGTTTGGCGCTGACTTTCCCGTCATTGATGGGGCAACGGGAGGACGACAAAATCCATCTGAAATTCGTGATGCCTTGACGGGCGAACTCTTCCGCCAGGGATAATTCATGGAAACTTATGCCGTCTTCGGACACCCCATCGCCCATAGTAAATCGCCGTCTATCCATCGGCTTTTTGCACAGCAGCTGCAAATTGCGCATCCCTATGGACGTATTCTGGCTCCGCTCGATGATTTTGTTACCACGCTTGACGCCTTCTTTAATGAAGGTGGCAAGGGCGCTAACATCACAGTACCTTTTAAAGAAGAGGCCTTTGCGCGAGCTGACGAGTTAACCGAACGTGCAGCGCTGGCCGGCGCAGTTAATACGCTTAAACGGCTGGAAGACGGCCGGCTGCTTGGCGACAATACGGATGGCATCGGGCTCTTAAGCGATCTGGAACGGCTTGAGTTTATCAAACCTGGCTTCCGGGTATTGCTTATTGGCGCTGGTGGCGCTTCACGTGGGGTATTGCTGCCCCTTTTATCTCTGGATTGCGCCGTTACTATTGTCAATCGTACCTTTTCTCGCGCTCATGAACTGGCTACGCTGTTTGCTCATACTGGCAGCGTCCGTGCTTTGGATATAGAAGCATCAGGCAATGAGGAATTTGATCTCATCATTAATGCGACATCCAGCGGCATTGACGGGGACGTTCCTGCAATTCCGGTGAGTTTAATTAACCCTCATGTCTGCTGCTATGACATGTTTTACCAGAAAGGTAGTACGCCTTTTTTATCCTTATGCCAGCAACACGGTGCGACAAAATGCGCTGATGGGTTAGGAATGCTAGTGGCGCAGGCTGCTCATGCGGTGCTGTTGTGGCACGGCATTCTGCCAGATATAACTCCAGTCATTGCCGCTTTACAGAAGGAGCTGAATGCATGAACCAGTCTATTCAGTTTCCTGACAGGGAAGTGTGGGATGAGGCGCACCAATGTATCGCTTTTCCGGTATTAGTAAACGGTATGCAGCTAACCTGCGCCTTAACGTCATCGGTGCTCAAGACGCGTTTTGGTGGGGAAGAACCTACGCAATGGCTGGCCGCATTTCGTGAACATCGCTGGGATCTGGAAGATGAAGCTCAGGTTCTGATTCTCGACCAGCAGGAAGATGCTCAAGGTTGGATCTGGTTTTCCTGAGTCAGGTAGTCACCCTTCCACTTTACATAGTTATTCGCTGAATATATGAGTCCGGCGATTTCCGCCTCCGTCAGGGGGCGTATCTGCTTTACAGGGTTGCCAAAGTAAAGGTAGCCACTCTCAAGGCGTTTATTCTGTGGTACCAGGCTGCCTGCGCCAATCATTATATCGTCTTCTACAATCACGCCATCCAACAGAATCGAACCCATGCCGACCAGCACACGGTTACCGATGGTGCAGCCGTGTAGCATGACCTTGTGGCCGACAGTGACATCATCGCCAATGATAAGTGGATTGCCTCGCGGGTTTGATGAAGACTTATGAGTAACATGTAAGACACTACCGTCCTGGATGTTAGTTCGAGCGCCTATTTCTACATAATTCACATCACCGCGAATCGCGACCAGCGGCCAGATACTGACATCATCAGCTATTCTGACGTCCCCGATCACTACGCTACTGGCGTCGATCATTACCCGTTGACCCGTTTTCGGGAATAACTCTTTATAGCGACGCAAACTGTTGGTCATAGTTACCTCAATAAAATAAGGGAGTGCAAAGACTTTGGGTGCTTTTGGGGCCTCCTGCAACCCTTTATTGTGGTAAAAATTGAACGAATTGCGCAAGAATGCTGCGAAGAGGCGGAAAAAGCATCACATGAAAAAAAAGATCGAAAAAAGGCTTGTGCAAAAAAATGGGATCCCTATAATGCGCTCCCACTGACACGGAACAACGGCTTACAGCCCGCCGGGTCA
>NZ_JBEAIJ010000009.1:0-28837 GCF_040065315.1 Klebsiella sp. CN_Kp100 | reverse complement strand
GTCTGGCACTTTGATGCCGTAAGGGGGAGGTGTCCATCACATCGGGCTACGGGTTTACAGCAGGCGATGAACCCGTAGCCCGGCTCAGCAAAGCGCAAGCCGGGGGGTTAACGTTTACTTGATATAGGTAAAAGCGGTGGTGACGCGAGTCACGCCGCTTACCCGGCTGGCGATATCCGCCGCCGCGCGTCCTTCACGATCGGTAACCAGACCCATCAGGAACACTTCGCCATTTTCGGTTGTTACCTTCACGTTGGAGGATTTCACCTGGTCGGTACCCAGCAGCTGGGAGCGGACTTTGGTGGTGATCCAGGTATCCGAAGAGGCGGTACCTAAGCCGATCGGCTGGCCCTGACGAACCTCATTAAACACCTCCGTTGTCCCTTCTACGCCCATTGCGATTTGCTTCGCGCGCGCGGAGAGGTCTGGCGTTGGAGACTGACCGGTCAGCAGGACTTTACCCTGGTAGGCGGTCACGTTGATGCGGGCCTGTTTCTTAATTTGTTCATCTTTGGATAGCGCGCTGTTGACGCGTAGCTCCAGCGTGCTGTCATCCACCTGAGTACCTACCGTACGCGGGTCCGTCGCGGCTTTGGTGCCGACCGCTGCCGTGCCAACTACCGCTGCGGCAACGCATCCCTGAAGCAGTAGCGCAGACAGCAGAATGGCGAGGGGCGAGAGAGCCTTCATGTGTTCTCCTTAATCGTCCTGGTGTGGAAAAAGCGTGTTATCGATCAAATCGCACAGACAATTGACGGTGAGCATATGCATTTCCTGAATTCGCGCGCTGCGATGCGAGGGAATGCGGATTTCGACGTCCTGCTGCCCTAAGAGGCCAGCCAGTTCACCGCCGTCATAACCGGTTAACGCCACGATAGTCATATCGCGGGTGACCGCCGCTTCCACGGCTTTCACGATATCCCGGCTATTGCCGCGCGTAGAAATCGCCAGCAGTACGTCGCCGGCGTGTCCCAACGCACGCACCTGCTTGGCATAGATTTCATCATGCAGGCGATCGTTGGCAATTGCGGTTAAGACCACATTATCGGTATTTAGTGCAATGGCGGGTAAACCAGGGCGTTCAGTTTCGAAACGATTAATCATGCTGGCAGCAAAATGCTGTGCGTTGGCGGCGGAAGTGCCATTACCACAACAGAGAATTTTGTTGCCGTTCAGCAGCGATTGTACGAGCGTCATAGCTGCACGGGAGATGGCGTCCGGGAGTGCTTCCGCTGCTGCAATTTGGGTTTGAATGCTTTCGGTGAAGCAGGCTTTGATTCTGTCGAGCACGGGATCCCTTAATTCATTTTACCCATCATACTTCAGGTTGCTTGTGCGTTGGCTACGCTTGTTCGCCCGAATCACTGACTTGAGTCAGCTCATCGGGACTTTCTCGCTTGCCGCGTTACTCGGCCTGCGGTCTCGCCCCTTCGGGGCCAGCGCCAGCGCTGTTCAAAGCACAAGTGCTTTGTCCTGCAACTCCAATTATTTTGGGTATACGCTATTCGCCAAAGGCGTTTTTTAGCCATTGGATGTCGTTTCCGGTGAAGGCTACCACATCGAAACGGCAATCCACAGTCTCAAAGCTCCCATTCTGTCGGCAGAGCCACAGACGCGCGGCTTTGAGCAGTCTTTGTTGCTTTTGCGGCGTGACGCTGGAAGCGGCATCGCCGTAGCTTGCGCTGCGACGATAGCGTACTTCGACAAATACGGTGACGCTACCGTCGCGCATGATGAGGTCAATCTCGCCGCCGCGCTCGCGGACGTTGGCGGCGATAAAGCGCAAACCCTGGCGCTCCAGCCAGCGGCGCGCCTGCATTTCCCAGGCATCGCCGGTCTGTTTACTTAGTTGGCTGCGACGATTTGCCCACCCTGGTATTTGAGCCATGACAGTTTCCTGTTGATCACGCAATCCTGCGTGGCCGTAAGATCGCCGGTATTGCCGTTCAGCTCAAAGCCTGGCACCTGGCGCATCTGCGAGAAGTGGTTGGCCAGAGACCAGGCGTCGGCGCCCATGGCGTACAGGCGCGCCAGCGAGTAGTCGTTACGAACGGCGGCCAGCGCCTGCTGCTGCAGCGCCGGGTTGCTTCCCGCCAGCATCGGGATTTCGCTGTATTGCAGGCCTTCCATCTCCAGACGGAAGTCCGGGCCGGAGGTTCCCTGGGCGCTGCGGGAGCTGGCGTACAACGTCACGCCGCTCTGGCTACCGTTACGCAGGGCAATCATCGGCTTGACGTAAGCAATTTGTTCCGGTGTCGCCAGGATGTACGCGGCGTCGACGCCGCCGGTGCTGCTGACCGGCACATCGCTCGGGCTTCCCAGAGCGCTGTCCTGCGCTGACGGCAGGGTAGAAACCGGCGTACCGCTTAATGAAATACCGCTGTTAACGCTGCCGCGCAGCTCGGCCGTGGAACCTAAACGCTGTTGCAGTACCGTGCCGCCCCCCAGCTTCAGCCACTCATTGGCAAAGGCATTAACCACGCGATCGCCCAGCGCGCCGCGCGGCACCAGCAGCAGCGGAGTCTGTTTACCCTGATCGTGTATGTGGTGCGCCGCGTCGCGAGCTTCGTCTTCCGGAGAGAGGGCGAAATAGCAGATATTAACCCGGTTTTCGATTTTCTCCGGCTGGTTGAGCGCCAGCACGTTCAGCGAGGTATTGCTCTTGATGACCTGTTCGACGTTATCTTTCAGCAGCGGGCCGACGACGATGGTCGCGCCGTCCTGCTGTACCTGAGCCAGTAGCTGGCTCATCGGTTGCGTGGTGGTGTCATAGATTTTCAGCTCGGCGGCCGGGTTAGCCGGGATGGCGGACACAGCCTGAGTCTGCGGTGCCTGTACCGGCTGGCTGGTGGTCTCCGGCGCCGGGGCGGATGTCGCCTCCGGTGCGGTGACCGGCGCCTGAGCTTGCGCCTGGTCGGCAGCTGGCGTTTGTACTGGCGCCTGAGCGCTGTTCGTCGCCGTCAGATCGGTTACTTCCGCCTGCGACGGGCTTACCACTGCGCTATCGGTAACATTCGCCGCCTGGGCGACCTGGGCGACCTGGGCGACCTGGGCGGGCACCGCGCTTCCGGAAACGGCAGGCGCGCCGTTTTTCGCCGCTTCAAAGCCCTGCTGGATAGTCCGGCCAAAAATGGCCGCCTGGCCGTTAAGCGGCAGCAGCAGCGCGATTTTATTGGTCGATGCGGCCTGGTAGTTTTGCATATTGACGAGCTGCGTCGGCAGCATTTTCGCGCCCGGGTTTTGCGGATAGCGGGTCTGCCAGTCTTTGATGCCTGCTTTGAGCATTGTCGGATCGCTGCGGTTATCAAACCACATGCGCTGCAGGTCCAGCCAGCCCTGCAGAACGTTCTCGTCGGCGTTAATCACCAGCGCGTAGGCCTGATCTTTGGTCATCGCGGTGAGCGCTTTCCAGGTCGCGTCGATGTTCTTCTGCTTTTGCGCGGCCAGGCTCAGCAGCGGCTGCTGGGCGACCAGGGCCCGCAGCAGGTTCAGCGAAGGCTGCCCCTGGCTGGCGTCAATTTGCGCCTGCCAGTAGCGCGGCAGCTGGTTCTGCTCAAAGCTTGCCGGATCGAGTTTGCTCAGCAGCGCCTGCGCGCCCTGGAAGTCGTTCTGCGCCAGCTTCACTTCTACCGCCAGCAACGACCGTTCGCGACTTTGCGCAGCGTTAAGACCGGACGGCAGCTGGTTGAACAGCTCAACGGCCTGCGGTTTCTTACCTTCTTTCAGCAGTGCACGAATGGCGAGTAATTGCCAGTTGGTCTTGCTATCATTCGAGCTTTGCTGCATCTGTTGCAGATAGTAACTGGAGTCTGCCTGTGCCGTACCCTGCAAATACGCCGTGCTTTGGTCCGGGGTGTGGGTGCCGCAGCCGGCAAAGATCAGAGCGGCCAGCAGTACGGGCAGACAACGCACGGGTTTAGAACGAAGAAATGTTGACGGTACCATATGTGTCCAGTGATATTTTTTTGGCTCAATGCTCAATATTAATTCGGCAATACGGACGAGACAATGAAACAACACGAATCAGCAGATAATTCTCAGGGACAGCTCTATATTGTGCCCACTCCGATAGGGAATCTGTCTGATATCACGCAACGCGCGCTGGAAGTGTTGCAAGCCGTTGATTTAGTTGCGGCCGAGGATACCCGCCATACCGGTTTGCTGCTGCAGCATTTTGCGATTAACGCCCGGTTATTTGCGCTTCATGATCATAACGAGCAGCAAAAAGCGGAAACGCTGGTGGCGAAGCTAAAAGAGGGGCAAAACATCGCCCTGGTTTCCGATGCCGGAACGCCGCTGATTAACGATCCCGGTTACCATCTGGTGCGCACCTGCCGCGAGGCCAATATCCGCGTGGTGCCGCTGCCCGGCCCCTGCGCGGCGATTGCGGCGCTGAGCGCGGCGGGGCTGCCGTCGGATCGTTTCTGCTACGAAGGTTTTCTGCCTGCGAAGTCTAAAGGGCGTCGCGATACGCTGAAGGCGCTGGAAGAAGAGCCGCGCACCATTATCTTCTATGAATCGACCCACCGCCTGCTGGAAAGCCTGGAAGATATCTGCACGGTACTGGGCGAGTCCCGCTACGTGGTGCTGGCGCGGGAGCTAACCAAAACCTGGGAATCGATTCACGGCGCGCCCATCGGCGAGCTGCTGGCATGGGTGAAAGAAGATGAAAACCGCCGTAAAGGCGAGATGGTGCTGATCGTCGAGGGTTTTAAAGCGCAGGAAGAGGCGCTGCCGGCGGTGGCGCTGCGCACGCTGGCCCTGCTGCAGGCCGAGCTACCGTTGAAAAAAGCCGCTGCCCTGGCCGCAGAAATTCACGGCGTGAAGAAAAACGCGCTGTATAAGTATGCTCTGGAGCAGCAGGGGTAATACTGCGAATTACCGCCTTCCTGATAGCGCGTCAGGAAAGGCGGACTTGGCTATCTAACCGTTGCGGTGAGCGTCACTGAGCCGTGGAACGGGCCTGGCTGCAGTACTCCGCCGACCAGATTAATGGGTTGGGCTTGCAGCTGTACAGCGCCTGGAGCTGATTTATCTAAAGTTATCGATCCACCATTCATGGGTATATTGACGTTATGGCGCATCATAATACCAACATCAGCAACATTATCTGATTCCCTGCGGCGGGCTGCGAGCACGTACTGACTCACGACGTCATCACCCTGCACAACAAGTTCAAGAGTGTCAGATTTTTGATATAATGACGCATCCCCACAATCGTAGACAATATCAAACTTTACAGGCGTATATCCGTCAGGCATGTGGTCCTTAGTGGTGAATTTTGAGGCGCTGATTTGCCCAAGGTCGACCCGAATGACATCGCCTTCGTTAATCTTACAGCTTTGCGGAACGGTGATGCTGCCCTCGAGATAGATATCGGCAATATCTTTGTAGACGTTTTTTGCATAACCAACAGTGCTACTCCAGGCCGACTGGAGGGTAGCAATATGCGTGCTGGGGATCTCCATCCGGCCTAAAAAAGATTGCGTGACGCGAAAGGTAATGCTGACGTTACTGCCTACGGTAAATGTCCCGGCGCGCTGTTCGTCAGGATCCCCATTACATACGCCATTATCGTTTGCAGCCTTAAAATAACCTTCTCCCCTAACCGGTGAGTTTATGTTAGTAGGAACCGTAAGCGCCGATACGCCAGGTACATCGGTAATCACCGTTTTAATATCCAGATTATCATTTAATTTTTGAAATCCGGAATAGCCGGAGCTAGCTAACGGCGTGGTTGCTGAATAGTAGAGATTAACCCCGGTGTTGGCAGGACAGTCGCAAACCATTTTATAGCTACCGCCAGATGTGGTGCCGGAGGTCAGGTCTATTAAAGTCCCGGCGACGTTTTGCTCTTTTGTCCACTCGTTGGCAAAGCTGGTGGTAAAACTAACAGGCCCGCCTACGGCTTCGCAGCCGCCCATCGCCGCGCGTGCCGGTGCTGCGGCAAACAGGGCGAGAGCAATGCCGCCGGTTAAAAGATGAATCGCGTTTTTCATGGTGTTTTGTTCCTTAGCGGCATGTTGTCGTGGCCCGAATAACGGAGGCTGTGCGCTGGCCGTTAGCGGGCAGGCTAAACGTAAATCGGCACTGCTGATGCTCTTCATTCCCCCAGCGCACGTTCCAGGCCTGCGGCCGTTCGTTGACGCCGGTGAGATAGAGCACGCCGCCTTCATCAACAATGCTCTGCTGCTGCTGGCTTTCGCTGCTGGCCATCGCGCCAAACGGCAGCGGTTTACCGTTTCTGTCGGTCAGCGTCAGCAGCACGCGCTGGCCAACTTTGGCGCTAAACTGCGCGGTCACAGCGGCTCCCTGACTCGGAACCACCAGCTTCATGGTCTGGGTGACGTCGACGTCGTCAGGCATCATGGTGGTATCCAGATAGATACGGTTCTCCTGATAAGAGGTCAGGTAGGGGATCACGGCATAGCCGAAGTAGTCGGTAGCGATTCCGGGATAGTTTTTGACGCGTATACCAGAGGCGCCATCGGCATCAATCAGCGCAAAGGCGTTACCCAGCGGCTGCGACAAGGTGACGCCGTGGCTGTGCGCCACGATGCCGCCGGCCAGGCCATAGCTCATCTGGCGGTTATCGGAACTGTAATCGTAACCGGCGTTGACGGTGCCGTAGGCGGAACGATAGCTGCCGTAGAGGCTGCTGCCGTTGCTGTCGTTATTCTCGCTCTGCCGCTGTTTCAGGCTGTAGCTCAGACGGCTATCTTCCAGTAGGGAGCCGTTGATTCCGACTTCATGCTGGGTCGCTTGATCCTTCTGGCTGGTGATCCGCCAGTTGGCGTTAGCGTGCGGCAGCCAGCGGTCCAGCGGTACGCTGAGGCTGATGGACAGCGAACGATCGCTGTCGCGATCGGCATAATCGGTAAACTGGCCGCTGACGTTATAGCTGACACCCCACAGGTTGCCGCTGAGGCCAATCGACAGGTTTTTGTCCTTCTGCCCTTTGTCCCAGTATTCCTGCTGCGAACCGGAAGCGTAAAAACTGACGCCGGTAAACAGATTCTGATTAATGCTGAACTGGATTTCGCTGCTCTGCCGATCGCCAGCGTCGATATCCCGCTGGTTGGCATCTGAGAACGTGAAGTAGCCAGTGCTGGTATAGCGGTAATAGCCCAGCGATAGATTGGTGCCGGTCTCTGGAATATCTTTAATGTACTGGGTGCGCCAGCTGTAGCCGGAATCGCTGTCGCCGTTATCAAAGCGGGTATCCGCCCGGCCAATATCCATCGACAGGGCGCCAAACTCTCCCAGCGTACCGCCGATACCCAGAGTTAACGCCTGGTAATCCTCGGAGCCCGTCAGGCCGCCGTACAGCGTAAAGGTGTTACTCAGGCCGTAAATCCCCGTAGTTTCAATGAACTCCGGTTCTTTACTGTCCTCCGAGCCTGCCGCCCGAAAGCGCCCGGCGGTGACGCTATATTTGAGGTGCCCCGGCCGCTGCATCATTGGCAGGGAGGAGAAAGGCTGTACAAAATGGCGCGTGGTACCGTCAGCCTCTTCAATCGTCACGTCTAAATCGCCACTGAATGAGGAGGGGTACAGATCGTTGATCTCGAAAGCGCCGGCAGGCACGGTGCTCTGGTAAATGGTGTAACCGTTCTGACGAACCGTCACGATAGCGCTGGAGTTAGCGATCCCGCGGATCGTCGGCGCAAAGCCGCGCTGGCTGTTAGGCAGCATGCTGTCATCGGAATAGAGCCGCGCGCCGGTAAACTGATAGCTGGAGAACACGCTGCCGTCAGTCGCGCTTTCGCCCATCACCAGCTGCGATTTGAGGCTTTTGATATCCCGCTGCATCCAGGTATTAATGCTGTCCCACTGCGAAGTGTCGCTGTTGTGCGTCCAGGTCGAGTAGTTGCGCAGCCGCCACGGGCCGAGGTTGGCGCCGTTCTGCATGTTCAGATACTGGCGCCTGCTGCGCTCGCCGCCGTCGTAGCGGCTCTCTGAACCGGTAAAGTTATAGTTGGTGAACAGCACCGGGACGCCATTGTCCCAGCGGGAGGGGTCAACATAGCCTCTGGCATCGCGGTAGAGCATAATTTGCGGTACGCTCATGTTCAGCTTACCGTGGTTGAGATCCAGCTCGCTGCTGCTGTTCGGCACCGTTTGCGCGAGGTTGGTGACTTTTGCTGCATCGTCCAGCTTCGCCAGCGCCGGGATCTCATCAACTTTAAAGCCCAGCTCGCGCAGCTGGCCGACGGTAAACTGGGGGATAAGCTGGTGGTTATCTCCGGCGGCAAACGGGATTTTACGCTGCGTCAGCTTCTTATTATTAATATAAATATCAACGATATACTCGCCGGGTAGCTGGGCGCTGTCCTGAGAGAAGGCTGATAGATCTACCGTTTGCAGGCCGCTTTTGTTGGTTTCCAGCAGCGAAGGATCGAAATAAAAGTCATCGGCCTGCGCGACATGACATATCAGGCCGCTGCCGGCCAGCATCATCGGCAAAGCGTGCCTGACCCTGTAAGCAAGGCTTTTAAGCGCCAGCACGTTTTTTTTCCCTGTGGTGTTGCTTTGCATTCCCTGATTGCCCGTATCCGTTATTTATTGTTATTTACGTCTTGCCTGCGTAAGCGTTATTGCAGTACCCGAGTTTCTTTTGCCGTGGTGCCGCCATAGTCATTGATGGCGGCCCACTGCACGGTATTACCCGATGCGGCAGGTAGCGGAATTTGTTTGTGCTCGCCGGGAGCGATATAGTCAACCTGATTGGTTAAATCAGTTTTACCCAATGCGATGCCGGCAAATACCACGTAATAGGCGGATGGGTTATAGATATCTAAGGTATTATTCGTTCGCTTATATTGTATAGATTTCCACGCATCCTGCGGGGCGCCTTTAAGATGCGCCGGACGATAGAAAAGCTTTATTCTGGTTTTAAATACCAGGGTCAGCGCGTTGGTTTTTTCCGCTTCACTTTTCGATTGGGCCGGAATAGCCCGCACGTTAACATAAAACAGCGACTCTTTATCTTCCGGCAAATTGCCTTCGGTTTTAATAATACGTAATGAGGAGTCGTCGCCGGCATTCAGTCGAAACAGCGGCGGGGTCATAATAAACGGCCCGCGGATTGTTCCTTGCGGATTATCAATCCATGATTGCAATAAATAGGGCATCTTGCTGCTGTGATTGGCAACGGGCAGGGCGGCCTCTTTTTTACTGGCGTCGTAAATCACCCGCGTGGTTTGCAGAACGATCCCGCCGGCCAGGCTTTGGCTGACCCATCCTCCAAGCAACAAGGCCAATGCTACCAGGGTTTTCCCTTTCATCCTGCGGCTCCAATAAAAAGTTTTACCCACCATATGGTGGGTAAAAGCACAACGTGAGAATTAACGATAATCGATGGTAACGTCGACGGAAGCGTTCGCTTCCCCGGCGGTGATGGCCGAAGATTCAACGGTAGAGACGTAGTAAGCCTGCAGATTGACGTCCGTTTGTTCACCCGTCATATCAAAATAGACTGGCGTGTCGTTCAGTTTATTCAGCGCTAACTGGGTACCGTCGGAAGCGCGATCGATGCGGATACCGACGCCGGTCGCTGGCGTGCCTGAGCCTGTTACTGCAACCAGATCGTTATTATCGCCTGTAGTACCGGTGCTACGCGTTTCCAGCCATATTTGGAACATCCTGTTGGTGTTACCATTAGCGTGTTTCCAGGGCTGAGTCGGGCAGTTGGTCAATGGAATGGTGAACTGGGTAGTTGGTGATTTGTCGCCTACGCTTTTAAACTGGGCATAAGAGTAATGGCCCAGTTCAACATTTACCGTATCGCCGTTAGCGAATTCACAGGTAGAGGTGGTGATTTCACCCGTGAATTCAATAGTACCATCGCTTGCCCAGGCGCTGCCTGCAGCCATTGCCAGTAATCCAACTGCAACGGACTTTGCAATTACATTCATTTTTTACCTCATCCATGTATTTTTTTTGGAAAACATCTTTTATGGTGATTAAGCTTTTTTCATAAATCATCACGACGAAGATTATATTGAACTTTTTATGAATTCATATTGGCTGAGGTGGGTTTTAGGATTGTATTTATGGTAATTCGCTGTAAAGTTAAATGTGCTTAATTTACGTTTAAATAAAAGTTTTCAGGAATGGGTTTATGAACTGATTTTATTAAAAATGAATTCATGAACATACTGGTTGGCAAGCTATTTTTATAGGTTTTGTTTTTTATAATATTAATCAAGTGACAAAAGGCAGATGTTTAATATCTGCCGGGTTGTCTAGACGATTTGTAACTCAATGGGTGTGTTTTTTAACTCAGCGAGATATTCCCCGCTAATCCCGTCATCGGTAATCACGCAGTTTATTTTCTCCATCGGCAGAACCTGGTTGAAGCCGCGACGATTAAATTTGCTGGCATCCAGCACGGCAACGACTTTATGCGCAGCGGCTGCCATGACGCCGCTGATGGAGTAGCCTTCGTTGAAGGTCGTGATGCCGTTGGTGGTGTCGATACCGTCCGCGCCGACGAACATGAGATCGGCGCTGATGCCCTGAAGCGAGCGTTCAGCGATGGTGCCGTGCATCGAGTGCGTTTTGTGGCGCACGGTGCCACCGCACACCACCAGGGTGATATCTTTATTTTCTGAAAGCGTAAACGCTGCGGGTAAGCTATTGGTAATCACCGTAATATTGGTCATACGTACCAGCGCCTCGGCAATCAGCAGGGTGGTGCTGCCGCTATCCAGGATCACCGTCATGCCTTCGCTAATCATTGCCGCCGCGGCCTGGGCTATTCGCTTTTTCGGGTCGCTGGCCAGTTGATAACGCTCTTCCAGCACCACTTCCTGGCTATCTCCTTCGGTTAAATTGCTGCCGGGCCTCGCGGCGCCGCCGTGAAAGCGGGTGAGTAATCCCTTTTCCTCCAGCAGGCGGAGATCGGCCCGGATAGTCACTTCGGAGATGCCAAAGAGATTCGAAAGGTCCAGCACCAATACGCTACCCTGCGTATTGACCATTTCGACAATTTTGTTCCTTCGCTCGAATGAGTTCATATTAATTTGCCTGATAATTAACTGATCTTAGTGTAATCGAAGGGTAATGAAAGTTGAACGATAATTTTCGAAAGGTTATGTGAGCCAGCGCAGATTGCTGGCTCAGGCGGTCAGGAGAGTTTAAGCAGGATTTTCCCCTGCATCGGCGCGCCGTTGAGCGCCTGGACTTCGCGGGCAAAGCTTTCGGCATCGCCGATGTGGGCGATAAGCGGGGCAAGCTGAATGCGTTTTTCCGTCAGCAGCCGAGCCGCCGTTTGCCACTCTTCTCCCGGCCACGGACCGGAGTAATTCATCCAGCTACCAACGATAGTCAGCTCTTTACGGAGAATCTGGCCAAAGGTGGCGGAAGGCAGCGTCAAATCATGGTGCAACGTGCCCACCAGCGCCAGCTGCGCACGCGGTCCGGCGACCTCAATGCCCAGCGCCACGGTTTGCGGCGTGCCGGCGGTTTCCAGCACCAGCTGGTCGAACTGAATCTCTTCCAGCGCCGTTTGAATCTGTTTGCCGCTCATCTCCTTACTGTTAAAGACGTGCGTTGCGCCGAGCGTTTTTGCCAGCTCCAGCTTCTGCGGGTTGATATCAATAGCCGTAATACTTTTGGCGCCCAGTTCGCGGGCGCACTGCAGCGCCAGCAGGCCAATCGTGCCTGCGCCAATAATAATCACGTTTTTCCCTTCGCAGCCCTGCGCCAGATGAAAGGCGTGCAGACCGACGGTAATCGGTTCAATAAACGCGCCGTCATCAATCGGCATCTGATCCGGCAGACGGAACAGGTTGGCGCGTTTAACCACCACGTACTGCGCATTTCCGCCTTCGCTGCGCGAACCGACAAACTGATACTGCTTGCAGAGAGAGTAATATTCGCGCTGACATTGGGGACAACTAAAGCAGGGGAGCAGAGGCACGCAGGCTACCGCGTCGCCCGGTTGCAGGTCGGTCACCGCTGAGCCGTAAGATTCAACATAACCGCTGAACTCGTGACCCAGGGTGATGGGATAGTAGTGGGCGCCTTTGGCGAAGATGCGCGGAATATCAGAACCGCACAATCCAGAGCTGACGACTTTGACCAGGACATCGTTTTCCGTTTGTAGGGCCGGTATCGGGCGTTCTTCAACGCGCACTGTCCCCTCAGCATGGATAACCACTGATTGCATAATATTCTCCAGAAATGTCCGGGGGAGCGAATGCTCCCCCTTGAGATTAAGAAACGCTCGGGCTTTGCTGCGCGGCGGTGGCTTTCTCTGCGGCGGCGAAGCTGCGCGCCCGACGCCACGTCAACAGCACGCCGGCGACATAGATGACGCCGATAACCACAAAACCCACCACGTTTTGCCAGGTGAAGAGCTGAATGAGCAGCCAGGTAACCGGTGAACCGCCCTGGTCCATAGAGGCCACAAGACCGCCTGTCTTCAGAGCCCCGGCGTTAGCCGCCAGCTGGGTATGCAGGCCGATGGTCTGCGTCGCAATCCATAGCGTGATCCCCATCAGGATGATCCCGGAAATCAGCGTGCGGAACAGGTTCCCCTGGTGTACCGCCACCGCCATGGCGACGAAGAATCCAATGGTCGCGAGATCGCCGAACGGCAGGACCTGGTTGCCCGGCACCACAACCGCGATCAGAATAGTGAGCGGAATAAAGATCAGGCTGGCCGATACGACCGAGGTATGCCCAAGCAGTAGCGCCGGATCGAGACCAATCAGGAAATCCTGGCCGCCAAACTTCGCCTGCAGACGTTTACGCGCCTGTTTGGCAATCGGGTTCAGGCCATCCATGATAGGTTTGATAACGCGCGGCATCAGCAGCATGACGGCCGCGGTTTTGACCGCCAGCTGGAGAATTCCCTTCAGGTCGTAGCCCGCCAGCGCGCCGATGACCAGACCCATCACAAAACCGACGGTGACCGGTTCGCCAAACGGACCGAAGCGTTTCTGAATGTCGTCAGCGCTGAAGTGAATGCGGTTCAGGCCGGGGATTTTTTCGATAATCGTATCGACCAGCACCGCTATCGGCCCTAAATAAGCCGAGCTACCGTGCGGTATGGCGATGCCATCAAGGCCGAAAAAGTCGCGAGTATCCTTCGCAAACCAGTCGCCGAGCTTGTAAACGAAAGCTGCATGCACCACTACGCCAAGAATACCAATCCAGTAAGAACCGGTCGCGATATGCAGTATGGCGCCGGTAAAGGTCATATGCCAGATGTTCCAGATATCGACGTTCACGACGCGAGTCATCCGGGTGACCAGCATGAAAATGTTGACTGCGATGGCGATAGGAATCGCCACCAGCGCGATTTGCGACGCCCAGGTCATCGGTGACGACCCCGGCCAGCCAATATCAATCACGTGCAGGTTAATCTGGAAATGCTCAGCCATCGCTTTTGCCGCCGGGCCGATAGAGTCGAGCATCAGGCCGATAACCAGGCCGATACCGACAAAGCCAATGCCGATATGCAGGCCAGATTTAAAACAATCCCCGAGTTTCATCCCCAGTATTTTGGAGAAGATAATGATCACGATAGGCAGCATCACCGTCGGACCAAGATCGAGGATATAACGCATGATTTCGCTAAACATGGGCGTTACTCCGTCAGGATGTTCAGGATTTTTTGCTGCAGCTCTTCAATGCCTACGCCGGAGATGAAAGGCATACCATGAACCACCGGAATGTCGCCAAAGGTTCTGTCAACCCGGGCGGTGGTGCAAATGAGGTGTGCGCCGTCCATATAGGTTTCGATTTCATTCACCCGGCACTGCACCAGGTCCAGCTCGATGCTGTGGTCCGCGCACAGATCTTTGATCTCTTCTGCGGCCATGGTCGAGGTGGCGACAGCGCCGCCACAGGCGACGATTACTTTGCGTTTCATAGGGTACCCCTTTTATTATCAGTGATTTATAAAGCCTGAGCGTTCGGCTCTGACTCAAGGATAGAGCGCCGAAACAGCTCGGGCAGCTGCTCCTGCGAGGCAGCGAGCAATGCTTCTAGCGTGGTCGGGTTCTGTAGCTCACTAAATAACCGGCGCAGCAGCTGTAGCTGTGCAGTCGGATTTTCTACAATCAGCGCGATGATTAACGAAACGTCGATTTCGCCGTCGTCGTCAGCACGCTGAAAAGGGACCGGATTGTCCGGGCGAATCAGGTAGATAGCCGGAGACTTCGCATGTACCGCCTCGCAGTGGGGAATCGCGACCGCATGCTGCTCCAGCGCAATACCGGTTGGGAAAGTCGCTTCTCGTTCGAGCAGCGCCAGCGGATAGCTATCGTGCACGACGCCGCGCGCCAGCATCTCTTCGCCAATGTGTTCCAGCGCATGCTGGCTGGAACGAAAATGAATGCCGGTACGAACAAACAATTGACTCATAAATCCTCTTTAACTTCAGGCGATTTCAGATGAACAGCCGTAACGGTAGGCACGCAGCACATCCTGAATTTTGTCGAGGATGAGGTCGTGCGGTACGGCGGCGAGTTCGTTTAACGACAGTCGTTCAAACTGCACGGGCATATACTGGCTGATAAGGCCCAAAGGCAGCTTAGTTTCGGTCAGGTTTGCCATTAACTTTTTCACGCTCTGGCGAATACGCGGATGCGGCCAGTAGTAGCGAATGCGATCGGACAGGCTGAAGTGAATATCCACCATTGCCTGGCTCCAGGTCGGACGATAGTACTTCTGCCAGTAGCCCGGTTCGTTAAGCATCACTTCATCAATCACTTCCATTACGCGGCTGCGAGACTCCGGAGCGACCAGTTCATTCTCCATTTGCGCGAGAGCAAAGATGGCTTCACGCAGCGCGAAGGTTAGCGCCGGACCCACTTTCAGGATGGCGTAATGGTCGCGTACCAGCGCCCGGTAGGCCTGACGGGACTGGTAGTCAGTCGAGTGCGCTTCGTAGACCATGGGCGTGCTTTCGATCCACGCGGAGAGTGCTTTGGCTGCCTCCGGTTGGTAATGAATAATTTGCGTATGGTCGAACTCAACGCCGGGCTGCACCACGATAGCGATGACGCGATCCAGCGCGGCGTTCAGCCCCAGATTACGAAAGGCGGCTTCATGGGTTTCCAGCGTTGCCGCCGCATCCTGGGCGCGGGTCACGTGGACGCTGCCGATGGTGCTGGCTTCGCCGCCGGGAACCGGAACTTCGGTGCCGATGACGTAGGTCAGATGGCGTTTCTGCTCGTCGGTTGCGGTCTCTTCCGCAGCCTGGCACAGGCGAGCGGCGCGTTCGGCGACGACGGCCGGGTTCAGCGGCACCGGATCGTCTGCACAGGACATTGAAGCATCGAGATGGATTTTGCTGAATCCTGCGGCGACGTAGGCTTTAATCAGATCGACTGATTTTTCCATCGCTTCAGCGGCGGGTTCGCCCTGCCAGCAGTTGGGGCCGAGATGGTCGCCGCCGAGGATGATGCGTTCTGACGGGAAACCGACTTCGCGGGCGATTTTATTTACGAAATCACGGAAGTCCGCAGGCTGCATTCCGGTGTAGCCGCCAAACTGGTTAACCTGGTTAGAGGTGGCCTCGATGAGGACCTTATTGTTGGTATGCAGATCGAAACGTAGCGCGGCTTCGATGACCAACGGGTGTGCGGAACAAACTGAGCAGATGCCGATGTGTTCGCCAGCTTTGTGGCGGGAAATAATATCTTTCATTTCAAACCTCCGTTTTCTTTCGAATATATTCGTTATGTTTTGTTTTGCTCGCAAACTCCTTTGTTTTGATTTGTGATCAATCTCGAAAAAAAGAAAGGTAAAACGTAATGTTGCGAAAGTTAGAGATAAAAAAACGCTCTGGCGATGACGGCAGAGCGTTTTTAATTGTTTGAAATTTAACTAAATAATCGAGACAGCCAGCTCCGTTTAGGTTTTTCTACGGGCGGAACGGCACGCTGCGGCTGAGCGGCGATTTCGCCTAATCCGGCATTAAAGGCCGCGCCAATAGCCTCCAGCGCCTGATGAGCATCCTCTCCGCTGGCCATAAAGTGCAGCCGATGGCCCTGTTTTGCACCGAGAGAGACAACCCGCATCAGATTTTTGGCGTCAACAATGGCGGAACGCGTGTCGAGATTTTCCACCCGGATTTGCGACTGCCACTGCTTCACCGCTTTCACCAGTACCGCGCTTGGTCTCGCGTGCAGTCCGTGGGGATTGCGCAGGGTAAAGGTCGCCTCTTCGTCGAACATCGGGGGCGGTTCCGTCTCTTCTCCTCCGGCCGGGAAGATATTGCCGGCCAGTATCTCCAGCACCGCCTGTGGGCTCTCAGCACGCGAAAGCGCTGCCGGCACGCGCTCATCGCTCAGGGCGTGGGTAAGCTGGCGGAGAATATCAAGGTGTTCGTTATCCTGGGCGGCGATGCCCACAATCAGATATGCCGTTTGTTCTTCTCCCCAATCCACACCCTGCGGGCAGGCCAGTACTTTGACACCGGTTTTCAGTACCGCATCGCGGCTCTGTGGCGTGCCGTGAGGGATCGCGATACCGTTGCCGAGGTAAGTGCTGATTTGTCCTTCACGGTCGCGCATGCCGCTCAGATAAGCGGGCGTGGTATGCCCGGCTTCGGTTAATTTGCCAACGACGCGTTGCAGCGCTTCATCTTTCGTTTTGATCGCGCGATCGAAATGGATATCTGCGCAAGTCAGTTGCATACATAGCTCCTTATTTAATAGCGCCGGCCAGCGATGTTGCTTCCAGGGCCCGCTTTTGCCACAGCCTCCAGCATCCCAGCATGACCGCGCCGCAGGCGGAACCGGCGAGAATGCACAGCACCCACATCAGTGGTTTGCTCACCAGCGGCAGGATCAGGAAGCCGCCGTGCGGAGCGGGAACCTGAATATGCAGGCTGTAGCTAAGAACCGCAGAGATGGAAGAGGCGATCATCATCATGGGGATAACGCGTAAAGGATCTTTCGCGGCGAACGGAATAGCGCCTTCAGTAATATGGGTGCAGCCGAGAATATAGTTGACCATCCCGGCGGCGCGCTCTTCTTCGCTGAACCCTTTCGGGAAGAAGGTCGTTGCCAGAGCGATAACCAGCGGCGGTGTGATGCAGGCGGCGGAAACCCCGGCCATAAAGAAGTAGTTGCCCTGGCCAAGCAGCAGCGTACCGGTGACGTAGGCGGCTTTATTCACCGGGCCGCCGAAGTCGAAGGAGCACATCGCGCCGACCACAATACCTAACAGAATCGGGTTTGCTTCCTGTAATGAACTTAGCCAGTTCATCATCGCGTTATTGATGGCGGCGACGGGTTGACCGAGGAGGACCATCATTACGCCAATCACCAGCACGCCGATGAGCGGCATAATGAATATCGATTTGAGCCCTTCATACTGTCGCGGCAGGCCGTTGAGCATATTGCGGATCAGCAGCATAAAATAACCGGCGGCAAAACCGGCGATAATTCCGCCGAGAAAGCCTGCGCCGGTCGCATTGGCCAGTAAGCCACCGACGAAGCCCGCGACCATACCGGGACGCCCGGAAATAGACCAGGCGATATAGGCGGTGAAAATCGGTACCATGATTGAGAAGGCTTGTTGGCCCACTTTCATTAGCGTTGCGGCGATCGCGTTATATTGCGGCGAGTTTGGATCGGCGGAGTAGATGCCCCACAGGAAGGAGATGGCAATCAAAATCCCTCCCGCTACGACAAACGGCAGCATGTTGGACACGCCGCTCATCAGGTGCTTATAAACCTGACGGCCGAAAGACTCTTGCTCGTATTTCTCCGTTGACTCGGCGGAAGCAGAAATTCCCTGGCGACGCGCCGCCTGACCGCCGATCACTTTATTAATTAAATCGGCCGGATGGTGAATGGCTTCTTTAACCGGAACCTCAATGACCGGCAGGCCATTAAACCGCTCGGCGTTCACGTCTTTATCGGCGGCGATAATCACGCCATAAATATCTTTTAAGTCCGCGGGGGTAATCGCGTTTTCAACGCCGGAAGCGCCGTTGGTTTCCACTTTAATATCGACATTTAATTTCTTTGCTGCGGTTTTTAAGGCCTCTTCAGCCATAAAAGTATGTGCAATACCCGTAGGGCAGCCGGTAACTGCAATGATTTTTTTCATAATCGGACCTTTATAATTGGACGACCTGAATTTGTTGTAATAATTCTTCTGTGCGTTGTAATTTGCCTAACCCGGCGGAAGCGGCGACATCGGCGCCGGTCGCGCTGGCTAACGCCAGAGCGTGAGTGACATCTTCTTTGTTAAGCCATTTACTGAGAAAAGCACCCAGTGCGGCGTCACCAGCGCAGGCGGAGCTGACCAGTTCAATTTTCGGTGCGGAGCAAAACCACACGCCTTCGCCGTTGGAAAAGTAGAGACCCTCGGCTCCCATCGTCAGCAGCACGTTGCGAGCGCCCAGTTGATGCAGCGTGCGCATGGCCTCACGCACCTGCTGGCGGCTACTGACGTCAAGACCGAAGATTTCCCGCAGCTCGTCATCGTTGGGTTTAATCAACAATGGCCGCAATTCCAGCAGCTGGCGCAGTACCGGATGGCTGATATCGAGAATAACTTCACAGCCTTTCTGCTGGCATAATTCAATGATTTCAGCATAAAATCGGCTTTCAATTCCCGGCGGCAGGCTGCCGCTGATCGCTAAATAATCCCCGGAAGTGACGCATTGCAGATGATGAATAACCTGTTGTTTGCACTCATCATCAATTTTTGCTCCGGGATTAACGAGCTTATATTCCTCAGCTCCGTCATTAATAAAAATATTAATTCGGGTTGGCTCAGAGACCCATGCCGGCGTCACTTTAATGTTTTTCTGACGTAACTCTTCCACAATATAACGGCCAGTGAAACCACCGAAAATGCCCATAATGTGAGTGGGCTGCTGATAGTGATTTAATATCAGCGAAACGTTCACTCCTTTGCCATTCGGGCAATATTCCGTGTGCCGGGTTCGGTTCACTGCCGACGGCTTCAGCGGATCGCAAAAGATATTCATATCGATTGCAGTATTGAGTGTCAGGGTATGGATCACGACATTGCTCCTTCGATCCGAAAATTACAGTTGTCCTTCACAGCCGCAAACGTGAATGACTTTGCGTACGATATCCTTCATCGCCGCTTTGGCCGGTTTCATATAATGACGCGGATCGTTAGCGTCTGGATTTTCCTCGAAATAGTGCTTCAGGGCATCGGAGAAGGCGATTTTCAGCTCGGTGGCGACGTTGACCTTGCACACGCCCAACGAGATTGCCCGGCGGATATCGCTATCGGCCAGACCCGATGCGCCATGAAGAACCAGAGGAACCTCAACGCGATCGCGAATGGCGGCGAGGCGGTCAAAATCGAGCTTGGGTTCTGCAGCGTACATGCCGTGGGCAGTACCGATAGCGACCGCCAGCGAGTCGATACCGGTGCGGGCGACAAATTCACGCGCCTGTTCCGGGTTGGTATACAGCGCATCTTTTGCATCGACCACGAGATCATCTTCCACACCGCCCAGGCGACCAAGCTCGGCTTCGACGCTGGCATCATAACGGTGGCTCAGTTCAACCACGCTCTTGACTAACGCGACGTTTTCTTCAAAAGGTGCGTGTGAACCGTCGATCATGACCGAGCGGATACCGGCCTGTACTTTACGTGTGATATCGGCCAGATCTTCATGGTGATCGAGGTGGACCGCTAAAGGGAGATCCCAGATCTTAGCCAGATCGCGAGCGATCGCCACCACGTTACCGGTTCCTGCATAGCTATAAGTTCCAGGGGTGCCGGCAAGGATCAGCGGAGAACGCAGCTCGGCCGCCGTCTCTACCACCACCTGCATCGTTTCCAGGTTGTGGATATTAAAGGCCGGAACAGCGTATCCAAGCCGCTGAGCTTTCAACAGCATGTTTTTACTCGAGATAATGTACATTCTTGCTCCTTAACTTTCATTTTGTAAATTTGTTTGTTGCTTATGCCTTCGTTTTGAAAGTAATGTAGCGATCGCTGCGCTTTGTTGTTGTGATCAATCGCACACTACTGTGATGTTATTTTAAAAATGAAAGTTATATGCTCTTGTTTGTTTTCTTTTTTAAAAGTATCTTGAAAAGCATGATTAAACATAACCTACTGAATTAAATAATTTTAATTCGTTATTGAATGCTTAAAGAAGGCCTGGCGTTTGACAATCCAGCGGGGAAATTTAAAAATGAAAGTTATTCTGGGAGAAAATAAGAAGGCACAACACTGTGGCAAAACCGTCTACAAGTCTGCTGAAAAGGCGCCTGGACATCGCGGAGATCGTGCGCAAAAACGGAGAGATCAAAGTCGACGATCTGGCTGAAATGCTGGCTGTATCTGGGGTAACGATCCGTAATGACCTGAACTACCTTGAACAGCAGGGCTACCTTAAGCGCTCGTTTGGCGGCGCAATTTACACTTCCCAGGCCGTGACCCCGATAGCCCTGGCTCAGGAGGCTCCGGTAGTAACGGATAAAGCCCTGGAGACCGAAATGGCTCGCCAGATCGCCGCGCAGATCGAAGATAGCGAAACGCTCTTTCTGGGGCAGGGGTCGATCTTACGCAAAGTGATCCCGTTCCTTGCTGGCTATGACGAGCTTTGTCTGCTGTTAAACGACCTGGCGCATGTGCCGCTGGCGCAGGAGTTTCTGAATGGGGAAACCGTGCTGCTCGGCGGCGTACTCGGGAGCAGCGGCAAAATAGTCGAAGGTGATCTGGCGCTGAACGCGCTGGGTCAATATCGCCCCTCACGAGCGCTGATCGCTGTCGACCACATTGCTGAAGATGGCACCTTGAGCGTCAGACAGGAAGCCAGCGCTCGCCTGCTGAGCGAAGCGGTGGCGCAAAGTGAGAGGGTGATTGCGGTCGTTGCGCATCGTCCGGTGTATGGCGATAAACGCTACGCGATTGGCGACTTGCAGCAAATTAGCGGCATCGTGACGCCGCAGGTGGTCGCCGCGGAGTATCACGCCCGCCTTCTCGCCGCTGGCATGACTAACAGCTATACCAACAACGAGTGCCTGACATGGCTCAACCCTGCTTTGCAGAAGGCAAAGTAAAGGAGCGATGATGAATGTGACCATTTGCACCATCGGCGAACTACTGGTGGAGTTTCTGGCAAAAGAAGAGAACCAGGGATTTTCTCGCCCGGGTGAATTTTGGGGGCCATATCCCAGCGGCGCCCCGGCAATTTTCGCCGATCAGGTGGCAAAGCTGGGGCTGGGCTCGGTGCTTTTCAGCTGTGTCGGCAACGATGCGTTTGGTGAAATGAATATCGCGCGGCTGGAAAGCGACGGCGTAAACGTTAATGGGATCGCCATACTGCAAAAGGCGACCACCGGCAGCGCTTTCGTGAGCTACCGTAGCCAGGCGCAGCGCGATTTTATTTTTAATATGCCGAATAGCGCCTGTGGTTTGCTAACCGCTGACCATATTGACGACCGTCTGCTTAACCAGTGCAATCATTTTCACATTATGGGCTCTTCGCTGTTTTCGTTTCGCATGATCGACGCGATGCGTAAAGCGATTGAAAATATTAAAGCGCGCAACGGCACGGTTTCGTTCGATCCGAATATCCGCAAAGAGATGCTCAACATCCCTGAAATGTCGCAGGCTTTTGAATATATCCTTGATTACACAGATATCTTTTTGCCCAGCGATGGCGAACTGGATTACTTTGGCCTCAACCCTGGGCGCAATGAGCAGGTGCTGGTGGATAAGCTTTTAAAACGCGGCGTTAAGCACGTGGTTATTAAACGCGGCCCGCGCGGAGCGAGCTATTACAGCGCCAGAGAAACGCATCATGCTGCCGGTTTTCATGTCCCGGTTGTCGATCCGACGGGGGCCGGCGACTGCTTTGGCGCCACCTTTGTCAGCCTTTTCCTGTCCGGCGCATCGCCGCAGGAGGCGCTGAGATGGGCCAACGCCAGCGGGTCTCTGGCGATTACCCGGCGTGGGCCGATGGAAGGGACTTCCACCAAAGCGCAGATAGAGGGGTTTCTCAACGCGCATCAATAGCAGAGATATCCCGCCCGAAGCATCACGAGCGGGATAAGTTGCTGAGTCGATCAGGTCACCGGCGCCGGGTTAAACACCGCCAGCTGATTGTGCAGGCCCCACTGATCTGAGAAAGTCTTCTTGCGGCCGCTGGCGACATCAAGAATAAATTCAAACAGCTTCAGCCCTACCTCTTCGATGGTTTCTTCGCCGGTGGCGATGGTTCCCGCATTGATATCCATTAGGTCATACCAGCGGTTTGCCAGCTCGGTACGCGTCGCCATTTTAATCACCGGTACGGCGACCAGGCCATACGGCGTACCGCGACCGGTAGTAAAGACCTGCACCGTGATCCCGGAGGCCACCTGCTGAGTACCGCAGACGAAGTCGCTCGCCGGCGTCGCGGCGTAAATCAAACCGCGTTTGGTCGGGCGCTGCCCCGGAGAGAGCACTTCGGCAATCGCGCTCTTTCCGGATTTAGCGATAGAACCCAGCGCCTTTTCTACAACGTTGGCCAGACCGCCTTTTTTATTGCCCGGGGAGGGGTTGGCGCTGCGGTCGGTTTTACCCATATCGAGATAGTTATCGTACCAGGCCATCTCCTCCAGCAGGCGTCTGCCGACTTCTTCGTTGATGGCGCGCGGCGTCAGCAGATGAATCGCATCGCGTACTTCGGTGACTTCGGAGAACATGACGGTCGCCCCGCAGCGCACCAGCAGATCGGAGGCATAGCCCACCGCCGGGTTGGCGGTCACGCCAGAAAACGCATCGCTGCCGCCGCACTGCATACCGACCACCAGTTCGGAGGCCGGGCAGGTTTCGCGCTGGCGCTGGTTCAGCTTCTCCAGATGGCGCTCGGCGACCTGCAGAATGTCATCCACCATAGATTTAAAACCGACGTGCTTCTCATCCTGCAGGCTGACGATGCTGGCGCTATCTACGGGAATGCTTTTTACATCGTCGGTGCCTTCCAGCAGGCGCTCCGGCTGCAGTTTCTCGCAGCCAAGGCCAATCACCATCACTTCGCCGCCGAAGTTTGGATTGAGGGCCAGGTTATGAATGGTGCGGATGGGAACGACCGCCGCCGGAGCGTTAATCGCCACGCCGCAGCCATAAAGATGGTTCAGACCCACGACGCCATCGACGTTGGGATACTTCGGCAGCAGATCGCGTTCGATAATTTTCACTACGTAATCGACGACTCCCGCCACGCAGTGCACGCTGGTGCTAATACCGAGCAGATTTTTGGTGCCAACGCTGCCGTCGGCGTTGCGATAGCCTTCGAAGGTATAGCCTTCCAGCGGCGGCAGCGGCGCCGGAACTTTGGTCGCCAGAGGTAAGGTGTGCAGAGGCGGCGCCTTCGGCAGTTCCACCAGCGATTCGTCAATCCAGCTGCCCTGCGGAATATCGCGTACCGCGTAGCCAATCACCTCGCCATAGCGGATGATTTCACCGTGTACAGGAATATCGACCAGCGCGACCTTGTGGCCTTGCGGGATATGCTCAACCAGCGTGAGCCCGTCAGGGAAACGCGTTCCGGCTTTTAAACCTCGATCGTTAACAATAATCGCCACGTTATCCGTTTCGTGCACTTTTATATAAAACGCCGTTGGCGATTCTTGTCTAATTTCAATGTCAGCCATTGTCCAGTATTCTCCAGCAAGGTGCGAATAATAAAATAAAACGTTTATACCCGTCATATTTCAAGCTGCATGTGCGTTGGCTTTCCTCGCTCACCCCAGTCACTTACTTTAGTAAGCTCCTGGGGATTCCCTGCGTTGCCGCCTTCATGCAACTCGAAATATTTAGGGTATATTCAATTTCTGATGTGCAGATTTGTGAAATAAAGAATGTCAGGTGTTTGAATTTGAAAATGTGATCTAAATCACCCATTGCTACGCAAGAGAACCCGCACATGGGGGAAATCGCTGGAACTGTGGATCAGCGCCCATTGATTATTGCATTTGCACAACATTAGAGATAATTAAACGCCATTTACAGGTTGTATGCACAGTGTTTAACGGTCGCAAGCTGATTATACTGAGTCATGCTTGCAATGCGCCGGATGAGTAAATCGATACCTCCTGATATTGATTTCTGAATAATTAAGAATCACACCAAAATAAATAATGGAAGGTGTGTTGTACCTGAGGAATATGAGATGAGTCTGGATGCAACAATAGAACAGAAAAAAAGTGTGCCAACCCGCTATTTAATTCTGTTAATTATTTTTATTGTCACTGCCGTTAACTATGCCGACCGCGCGACGCTTTCGATCGCCGGTACCGAGGTGGCGAAAGAGCTGCAGCTGAGTGCGGTCTCAATGGGCTATATTTTCTCCGCTTTTGGCTGGGCCTACCTGCTAATGCAAATCCCCGGCGGCTGGCTGCTCGATAAATTTGGATCGAAAAAGGTCTACTCTTACAGCCTGTTCTTCTGGTCGCTGTTCACCTTCCTGCAAGGCTTTGTGGATATGTTTCCGCTGGCGTGGGCGGGCATCTCAATGTTTTTTATGCGCTTTATGCTGGGCTTCTCTGAAGCGCCATCTTTCCCGGCAAACGCCCGTATCGTCGCGGCGTGGTTTCCGACGAAAGAGCGCGGCACCGCATCGGCGATCTTTAACTCCGCGCAGTATTTCTCCCTGGCGCTGTTCTCGCCGCTGCTGGGCTGGCTGACCTTTGCCTGGGGTTGGGAGCATGTCTTCACCGTCATGGGCGTGATTGGCTTTGTGCTGACCGGCCTGTGGATAAAACTGATCCATAATCCCACTGACCATCCGCGCATGACGCAAGAGGAGCTGAAGTTTATCTCCGAGAATGGCGCAGTCGTTGATATGGACCATAAAAAGCCCGGCAGCGCGGCGGCCAGCGGTCCGAAGCTTCACTATATCAAGCAGCTGTTGACCAACCGCATGATGCTGGGCGTATTCTTCGGTCAATATTTTATCAATACCATTACCTGGTTCTTCCTCACCTGGTTTCCGATTTATCTGGTACAGGAAAAGGGTATGTCGATTCTGAAAGTGGGTCTGGTCGCATCGATTCCGGCGCTGTGCGGTTTTGCCGGCGGCGTGCTGGGCGGCGTGTTCTCTGACTATCTGATTAAACGCGGTTTTTCCATCACCGTGGCGCGTAAGCTGCCGATCGTCCTCGGAATGCTGCTCGCTTCCACCATCATTCTGTGTAACTACACCAATAATACCGCGCTGGTGGTCACCCTGATGGCGCTGGCATTCTTCGGTAAAGGGTTTGGCGCGCTGGGCTGGCCGGTGATTTCCGATACCGCGCCGAAAGAGATTGTTGGCCTGTGCGGCGGCGTATTTAACGTATTTGGTAACGTTGCTTCCATCGTAACCCCGCTGGTTATCGGTTACCTGGTGAGCGAACTGCACTCATTCAACGCAGCGCTGGTCTTTGTTGGATGTTCCGCCCTGATGGCGATGGTTTGCTATCTGTTTGTGGTCGGCGACATCAAACGTATGGAACTGCAGAAATAATTAACGGTTAAGTGACAAGGTATAAGTGATGAATAACGATATCTTCCCGAATAAATTTAAGGCGGCCCTGGCGGCGCATCAGGTTCAGATTGGTTGCTGGTCCGCGCTGGCGAGCCCAATTAGCACCGAAGTTTTAGGCCTGGCCGGTTTCGACTGGCTGGTACTGGACGGCGAACATGCGCCGAACGATATCTCTACCTTTATCCCCCAGCTGATGGCGCTGAAAGGGAGCGCCAGCGCGCCGGTCGTTCGCGTACCGACCAACGAACCGGTGATCATTAAGCGCCTGCTGGATATCGGTTTTTATAACTTCCTGATCCCGTTTGTGGAAACGGAAGAGCAGGCGATTAACGCCGTTGCCTCAACCCGCTATCCGCCTGAAGGCATTCGCGGCGTATCCGTCTCGCACCGCGCCAATATGTTTGGCACCGTGCCGGATTACTTCGCGCAGTCGAACAAAAATATCACCATTCTCGTGCAAATCGAGAGCCAGCAGGGCGTGGATAACGTTGATGCGATAGCCGCCACGCCTGGCGTGGACGGTATTTTTGTCGGCCCAAGCGATCTGGCCGCTGCGCTGGGTCATCTGGGCAATGCTTCCCATCCGGAAGTTCAAAAAGCAATCCAGCATATTTTTACCAGCGCGAAGAAGCACGGTAAGCCGAGCGGTATTCTGGCGCCGGTTGAAGCCGACGCGCGCCGCTATCTGGAATGGGGCGCGACCTTTGTCGCCGTCGGCAGCGACCTGGGCGTTTTCCGTTCTGCCACGCAGAAGCTGGCTGACTCCTTTAAGAAATAACCACCACCGAAACTAGAGAGATAAAGACATGACAATGAAAGTTGGTTTTATTGGCCTCGGTATCATGGGTAAACCAATGAGTAAAAACCTCCTCAAGGCGGGTTACTCGTTGGTGGTTGCTGACCGTAATCCGGAAGCGATTGCCGAAGTGATTGCCGCAGGCGCAGAAACCGCCGCATCAGCGAAAGCGATTGCCGAGCAGTGCGATGTGATCATCACTATGCTGCCGAACTCCCCGCACGTGAAAGAGGTCGCGCTGGGCGAAGGCGGGATCATTGAAGGCGCGAAGCCGGGCACCGTTTTGATTGATATGAGCTCCATCGCGCCGCTGGCGAGCCGCGAAATCAGCGAAGCGCTGAAAGCGAAGGGCGTCGATATGCTGGATGCCCCGGTCAGCGGCGGCGAACCGAAGGCTATCGACGGTACGCTGTCGGTGATGGTGGGCGGTGATAAAGCGATTTTCGATAAATATTACGATCTGCTGAAAGCGATGGCGGGATCCGTGGTACACACCGGCGAGATCGGCGCGGGCAACGTCACCAAGCTGGCCAACCAGGTGATTGTGGCGCTGAACATTGCGGCGATGTCCGAAGCGCTGACGCTGGCGACTAAAGCGGGCGTGAACCCGGATCTGGTTTATCAGGCCATCCGCGGCGGGCTGGCCGGGAGCACCGTGCTGGATGCCAAAGCGCCGATGGTGATGGATCGTAACTTTAAGCCGGGCTTCCGTATCGATCTGCATATTAAAGATCTGGCGAATGCGCTGGATACTTCTCACGGCGTGGGCGCCCAGCTGCCGCTGACCGCCGCAGTAATGGAGATGATGCAGGCGCTGCGCGCTGATGGCCTGGGTACCGCCGACCATAGCGCACTTGCATGCTACTACGAAAAACTGGCGAAAGTGGAAGTCACTCGCTAACAAGAAGGGCGCGGATGCGCGCCCTGTAATTCTTGCCTTGCGCGGCACTGTCAGGCTACATAACTATGAAAATCGTAATCGCCCCAGACTCTTATAAAGAAAGCCTCTCGGCCACCGAGGTTGCTCAGGCTATAGAAAAAGGTTTTCGGGAAATTTTCCCCGATGCGCTCTACGTGAAGGTTCCTCTCGCCGATGGCGGAGAAGGTACCGTTGAGGCGATGATTGCCGCGACGCAGGGAACCGAGATGAGCGCCTGCGTGACGGGGCCGCTGGGTCTCCCGGTTGAGGCCTGCTGGGGGCTTTCCGGTGACGGCAAAACCGCGTTTATCGAAATGGCTGCGGCCAGCGGGCTGGGGCTCGTGCCGCCCGCGCAGCGTAACCCGCTATTGACGACATCGCGCGGTACCGGCGAGCTGATTCTGCAGGCGCTGGATCACGGGGCGAAAAATATCATCATTGGCATTGGCGGCAGCGCCACCAACGATGGCGGCGCAGGAATGGTGCAGGCGCTGGGCGCGCGGCTTTGCGATGCCAACGGCGCGGAGATTGGCAACGGCGGCGGTAGTCTGTGTAGCCTCAATTCGATAGATATCTCCGGTCTTGATGCCCGACTGCATGATTGCGCTATTCGGGTCGCCTGCGATGTCACCAATCCGCTGATCGGCGATAGCGGCGCGTCAAGAATTTTTGGCCCGCAGAAAGGGGCTACCGAAGCGATGATCCGCGAGCTGGACAGCAATCTGGCGCACTATGCCGATATTATTAAGGCCGATCTGCATGTCGATGTGAAGCAGGTTGCCGGTGCGGGCGCGGCGGGCGGTATGGGGGCAGCGCTGATGGCGTTTCTGAAGGCTGAATTACGCAGCGGGATTGAAATCGTGACCCAGGCGCTGAACCTGGAAGAGCATATCCTTGATTGTTCGCTGGTGGTGACCGGCGAAGGTCGGCTGGATAGCCAGAGTATTAACGGTAAAGTGCCGGTTGGCGTGGCAAGCGTGGCGAAAAAGTATCATAAGCCGGTGATTGGCATCGCTGGCAGTCTGACCCGGGACGTCGGTGTGGTTCACCAGTATGGGATTGATGCGGTGTTTAGCGTGCTGACCAGCGTAACGACGCTCGAAGAGGCGTTTCGCGGCGCGGCGGACAATATTTATCATGCGTCGCGTAATATTGCGGCGACATTGCAGGTTGGGATGGCGACGGAAGGATGACAACCGTCGGTAAACCCTCTATACTTCGCGCCGAAGCTGACCAGACAGTCGCCGCTTCGTCGTCGTCCTCTTCGGGGGAGACGGGCGGAGGGGAGGAAAGTCCGGGCTCCATAGGGCAGGGTGCCAGGTAACGCCTGGGGGGCGCAAGCCCACGACCAGTGCAACAGAGAGCAAACCGCCGATGGCCCACGCAAGTGGGATCAGGTAAGGGTGAAAGGGTGCGGTAAGAGCGCACCGCGCGTCTGGTAACAGTTCGCGGCACGGTAAACTCCACCCGGAGCAAGGCCAAATAGGGGTTCATAAGGTACGGCCCGTACTGAACCCGGGTAGGCTGCTTGAGCCAGTGAGCGATTGCTGGCCTAGATGAATGACTGTCCACGACAGAACCCGGCTTAACGGTCAGCTTCAACTTTTCAGCAAAACCCCTGCCAGCAATGGCGGGG
>NZ_JBEAIJ010000008.1:0-141723 GCF_040065315.1 Klebsiella sp. CN_Kp100 | reverse complement strand
TGCTCAGGGCTGTCCGGGCACGGATGAGTCTGGCCCGGACGCGGTGCTCCGCCTGCAGCGTCTGCTGCCTTTCCGTTCTGATCGCCACGAAGCGCATCCCGGGGCGGCTGACAGCCTCGCAGATAGCTTCGGCATCGTTGGCATCATTCTTCTGGCCTTTAAGATAAGGCTTAACCAGCCGGGGCGGGATAATGCGTACGGTATGCCCCATACGGGTCAGCTCCCGGGCCCAGTAGTGGGCAGAGCCACAGGCTTCAATACCGATAAGGCACGGTGAGAGTTGGGTGAAAAAGGCCGCCATGCGGTCACGGCGCAGGGTTTTACGAAGGACAACATGCTCACGGTGATCCACGGCATGTATCTGGAAGACATTTTTTGCCAGGTCGAGACCAATACGTTTAATATTCATGATGGACACCTCCTCCAGTTAACTGTAGGTACACCTCAGTCTGGCACTTTGATGCCGTAAGGGGGAGGTGTCCATCACATCGGGCTACGGGCCAGCAGACGGCTGTATACCTGTAGCCCGGCTAAGCGCAGCGCGAGCCGGGGAGAGATTTCCATCCGGGAAAGGCCTATATGGTAACCATCCCGCGGACGCCTTCGGCTTCCATATCGCTGCCGCTGCCCTGTTGGATAATCGCCCCGCGCGACATCACCAGGTAGCGGTCCGCCAGCCCGGCGGCGAAATCGTAGAACTGCTCGACCAGCAGGATCGCCATATCACCGCGATTCGCCAGCTGGCGGATAACTTCGCCAATCTCCTTGATGACCGACGGCTGAATACCTTCCGTCGGTTCGTCAAGAATCAGCAGCTGCGGGCGGCTGGCCAGCGCGCGGCCAATGGCCAGCTGCTGCTGTTGCCCGCCGGAAAGATCGCCCCCGCGCCGCTGCTTCATGCTTTTCAGCACCGGAAACAGCTGATAAATCTCTTCCGGCACCGCGCGCGCGTCGCGGGCGGGAAAGCGGGACAGCCCCATCAGCAGATTCTCCTCAACCGTCAGGCGTGGAAAAATCTCCCGCCCCTGGGGCACGTAGGCGATCCCCGACTGCACCCGCTGGTGCGGTTTACGGTGGGTGATATTCTTCTCCTGCCACAGCACCTCGCCGCTGCGCGCCGGGATCAGCCCCATCAGGCACTTCAGCAAAGTGGTTTTCCCCACCCCGTTGCGTCCGAGCAGGCAGGTGACCTCCCCCTGACGCGCGGCAAAATCGACGCCGCGCAGAATATGGCTGCCGCCATAATATTGATGTAGTTGATTAACCTGTAGCATCCGCGCTCCTTAGCGTCCGAGATAAACTTCAATTACCTGTTCGTTGGCCTGCACCTCGCGCAGCGATCCTTCCGCCAGCACCTGTCCCTGATGCAGCACCGTCACCCGGTCGGCGATGGTCTCGACAAAGCCCATATCATGCTCAACCACCATCAGCGAATGCTGACCGGCAAGGGTGCGGAACAGCTCGGCCGTATACTCCGTTTCTGCATCGGTCATCCCGGCTGCGGGCTCGTCCAGCAGCAGCAGATGCGGCTCCTGCACCAGCAGCATGCCGATCTCAAGAAACTGCTTTTGCCCGTGCGACAGCAGCCCCGCCGGCCGATGGCGTTCGCCCTCCAGGCGCAGCAGGCGCAGGGTTTCGCTGATTCGGTCGGCCTGCTCGCTGTTCAGGCGCGCCCGCAGGCTGGCCCACACCGATTTATCACCTTTCATTGCCAGTTCGAGATTCTCTGCCACCGTCAGCGCCTCAAAGACCGTCGGTTTCTGGAACTTGCGTCCGATCCCCTGCCGGGCGATGGCGATGGGATCGAGGGTCGTTAAGTCCACCGACTGATCGTAAAGCGCCCTGCCGCTCTGCGGCCGGGTTTTGCCGGTGATGACGTCCATCAGGGTGGTTTTACCGGCGCCGTTCGGCCCAATCACGCAGCGCAGTTCGCCGACGCCAATCTGCAGCGACAGGTCGGTCAGCGCCTGAAAACCGTCAAAGTTGACGTTAATCTTTTCCAGCTGCAGCACCGGATCGGTCTGCTCACGAAAACGGTCCGTCGGCAGCTGGCGGGTAAAGAGCTCTTCATCCGGTTGCATCAGCGATCTCCTTTACGCAGCAGGCCGATAACGCCACGCGGTAAAAACAACGTCACGATAATAAAAATCAGCCCCAGAAACAGCTGCCAGTACTCCGGCATCGCCATGGTAAAGTAGCTCTTCGCGCCGTTGACCAGCCCTGCGCCAAGCACCGGGCCGATTAGGGTTCCACGACCGCCCAGCGCCACCCAGATGGCCGCCTCGATAGAGTTGGTTGGCGACATTTCGCTGGGGTTGATGATCCCGACCTGCGGCACGTACAGCGCCCCCGCAAGGCCGCACAGCACGGCAGAAAGCGTCCAGACCAGTAGCTTAAATCCGCGCGGGTCGTAGCCGCAGAACATCAGGCGGTTTTCAGCATCGCGCACCGCCGTCAGCACGCGGCCAAATTTGCTTTGCGCCAGCAAATAGCCAATCCACAGAGTGAGCAACAGCAGCAGCACCGTCGCCATAAACAGCGCCGCCCGGGTACCAATGGCGGTGACGGGGAAACCGAGCAGCGTGGTAAAGCCGGTAAAGCCGTTATTACCGCCAAAGCCGGTTTCGTTGCGGAAAAAAAGCAGCATTCCGGCGTAGGTCAGCGCCTGGGTCATGATCGAAAAATAGACGCCTTTGATTTTCGAGCGAAAGGCAAACCAGCCAAACACCAGCGCCAGCAGACCGGGCACCAGCACCACCAGCAGCATCGCCCAGGCAAAATGCTGGGTGCCCCACCAGAACCACGGCAGCTCGCTCCACGATAAAAACGACATAAAGGCCGGTAGTCCGTCGCCCGCCGCCTGGCGCATCAGATACATGCCCATGGCGTAGCCGCCGAGGGCAAAAAAGATCCCATGGCCAAGCGAGAGCATCCCGGCATAGCCCCAGACTAAATCCAGCGCGACAGCGACAATAGCGTAGCAGAGGATCTTACCGGTCAGCGTCAGCAGCCAGGCGGAAACCGCCAGCGGATGCGTAGCAGGCAGCAGCGCCAGAAACGGCATACTCAGCAGGCCCAACAGCAGCAGAATGCCGATCCACCGCAGCGGGCGCGGCGCTTTGCGCGCCAGCGTTAAGGTAACAGGTTGGCTCATCAGTCAATAACCCTCCCTTTGAGGGCGAACAGTCCCTGAGGACGTTTCTGGATAAACAGGATAATCAGTACCAGTATCAGGATTTTGCCCAGCACGGCCCCCATTTGCGGCTCAAGGATTTTGTTAAAGATGCCAAGACCAAACGCCGCCGCCACGCTGCCGGCCAGTTGACCGACGCCGCCGAGCACCACCACGAGGAAGGAGTCGATAATGTAGCCCTGGCCCAGCTCTGGCCCGACGTTGCCGAGCTGCGATAGCGCAACGCCGCCCAGTCCGGCAATACCGGAGCCGAGACCAAACGCCAGCATATCGACCCGGCCGGTAGGGACGCCGCAGCAGGCCGCCATCGCGCGGTTCTGCGTCACCGCCCGCACGTTCATCCCGAGGCGGGTTTTGTTCAGCGTCAACCAGGTGAAGAGCAGCACCAGCAGCACAAAGGCCAGTACCGCCAGACGGTTCCACGGCAGGATAAGATTCGGCAGAATCTGCACGCCGCCGGAAAGCCACGCCGGATTGGCGACCTCGACGTTCTGCGCGCCAAACAGCATCCGCACCAGCTGGATCAGCATCAGGCTGATCCCCCAGGTGGCCAGCAGCGTCTCCAGCGGGCGACCGTAGAGATGACGGATCACGGTGCGCTCCAGCGCCATGCCGATCCCGCCGGCAATCAGAAACGCCACCGGCAGCGCAATCAGCGGATAGAAGGCCAGCCACTGCGGGGCCAGCTGCGCCAGCGCCTGCTGAACCAGCCAGCAGCTGTAGGCGCCAATCATCAGCATTTCGCCGTGGGCCATGTTGATGACCCCCAGCAGTCCGTAGGTGATCGCCAGGCCGAGCGCGGCGAGCAGCAGGACAGAGCCGAGGGAGAGGCCCATAAACGCCTGTCCGAGCAGATCGCCCAGCAGCAGGCGGTGCTGGATTTTGCTCAGGCTCTCCTGCGCCGCCGTGCGGATCGCCGGGTCTGGCTCATGCCGGGCGTCGGTATAAGGCGTCAGCAGCGCCTGGGTTTCCGGGTCGCCTGAGTGACCGAGCCGTTCAATGGCCGCCAGCCTCTGCGCAGGCTGCGGACTGGTTAGCTGCAGACGAGCAAGCGCAATTTCCAGCAGCGATTTGACCGCGCCGTCGGTTTCCGCCGTCAGGCGCTGCTGTAACAGGACCGCCATTTCTGGCGTCGCTTCGCGCTGGAGGGTTTTTGCCGCAGAGGCCCTTTCCGTGACGTTGTCACTGACCAGCTGATGCGTGGCCAGCGCCCCTGCCGCGAGGTTACGCAGACGATTGGTCAGGCGTACCGGTTTTATTGTTCCTTCGGGAGCCGCAACCGCGCCCAACGCCAGTAGCTTATCACCCTGCTTGCTGAACGCATGACCGCGACTGTCCGATTGTAATGTCTCGCTTTTCAGCGCCCTTAGCAGCGGTAAACGCGGCGCTGCAGGCGCGACGGCCCACTGCTCAAGCAGCAGCGCCTGTTGGCTGCGGGTGGCTGCCACGAAATCGTCGGCGTCGGCTGCCTGCGCCCGCCACGGCATCAATACCAGCAGCAGCGCAAAATAACTCATAAGGCGCAATGGGTTCATGGTGGTCCTCCTTACCCGGGAAATCGGGCCGTGCCCGAACGACAGAATCCGTCACCCCGGCTTAGCGCCGGGGTTCAACGTTTAGTTACTGGCGCTTTTTACCGGGTGATCCGGTTTTTTGTCGTTTCCGGCGATCCACGGGCTCCACGGCTGGGCGCGAACGGGTGCTTCAGTCTGCCAGACCACGTTAAACTGGCCGTTGCTTTCGATTTCACCGATCATGACCGGTTTATGCAGGTGATGGTTGGTCGCATCCATCGTCAGGGTGAAGCCCGACGGCGCTTTAAAGGTCTGACCGGCCATGGCTTCCCGAACTTTATCGACATCGGTGGTCCCCGCTTTGGTTACCGCCTGGGCCCACATATGCAGACCGACCCAGGTTGCTTCCATCGGATCGTTGGTGACCACACTATCCGCGTTCGGCAGCTTATGCGCTTTGGCCCAGGCGCGATAATCGGCGACAAACTGTTTGTTGGTAGGGTTATCCACGGATTCGAAGTAGTTCCACGCCGCGAGATTGCCCACCAGCGGTTTGGTATCAATCCCGCGCAGCTCCTCTTCACCCACCGAGAAGGCCACTACCGGAACATCGGTCGCTTTTAGCCCCTGGTTAGCCAGCTCTTTATAGAACGGAACGTTGGAATCACCGTTGATCGTGGAAACCACCGCCGTTTTACCGCCGGCGGAAAACTTCTTAATGTTGGCGACGATGGTCTGGTAATCGCTATAGCCGAACGGGGTATAGACCTCTTCGATGTCTTTATCCTGAATGCCTTTGGCGTGCAGGAACGCGCGGAGAATTTTGTTGGTGGTGCGCGGATAAACGTAGTCGGTACCCAGCAGGAAGAAGCGCTTCGCCCCGCCGCCGTCTTCGCTCAGCAGATATTCCACCGCCGGGATAGCCTGCTGATTTGGCGCTGCGCCGGTGTAGAAGACGTTCGGCGACATCTCCTCGCCTTCATACTGTACCGGGTAGAAAAGCAGGCCGTTCAGCTCTTCAAATACCGGCAGAACCGATTTGCGCGACACCGAGGTCCAGCAGCCGAACACCGCCGCGACCTTATCCTGCGTAAGCAGCTGACGCGCCTTTTCCGCAAACAGCGGCCAGTTTGAGGCCGGGTCAACGACCACCGGCTCCAGCTTTTTACCCAGCACGCCCCCTTTGGCGTTAATGTCGTCGATCGCCATCAGGGCGACCTCTTTAAGCGGGGTTTCGGAAATCGCCATCGTCCCTGAGAGCGAATGCATAATCCCGACTTTGATGGTGTCGGCGGCGTATACCTGCAAGGAGAAGCCCATGCTGATAACAGAGGCGGAGAGAGCAAAAGCTTTTAATAGTGTTCGACGCTGCATGTGTGTCACTCCTGAATAGCGCAAAAACAAAAATGAATTAACGACTAACCGGAAGTGATAAGGCAAAAACAATGCCAGCTTTTGCAGGGGCGTGAAAGCGTGATGAACCAGACGGGAAAAGCGAAGCGACGGGCAGCGTTGCCTTAAAATAGTGCAACGCTGCGCTATAAAAGCGTTACCAGACCTGAGCGGCGATACCGGTGACCAGACGGACCTTGTCCCACTGCTGGGCTTCCGTCAGCGAGTTCCCCTCTTCGGTAGAGGCAAAACCGCATTGCGGGCTAAGGCAAATTTGCTCCAGCGGGACGTACTGCGCCGCCTCCCGCAAACGCGCCTTCACGCCTTCCGGGTTTTCCAGCTCGCCATTTTTAGTGGTGATCAGACCCAGCACCACCTGCTGATGGCCAGGGCGGATAAAGCGCAGCGGCGCGAAGTCGCCGGAACGGTCGTTATCGTACTCCAGGAAGAAGGCATCGATGTTCACTCCACCGAACAGCACTTCGGCAACCGGCTCGTACCCGCCCTCGGATATCCAGGTTGAACGGAAGTTACCGCGGCATACGTGCAGACCAACGGTCAGATCCTGCGGTTTTCCCTCCAGGGCCTGATTCAGCACGCGGGCATAGATGCGCGCCAGCTCATCGGGATCTTCGCCGCGATCGCGTACCTGCTGGCGCTGTTCATCGGAGCACAGATAGGCCCAGACGGTGTCATCAAGCTGTAAATAGCGGCAGCCCGCATCGTAGAAGGCGCGGATGGCATCGCGCCAGGTGGTCGCCAGATCGTCGAAATAGTCAGCGAGGTCCGGATAAACCGTCGCGTCAATATCTTTGCGCCCGCCGCGGAAGTGTAAAACGCTTGGGCTGGGGATGGTCATTTTCGGCTGCGCGCTGCCGCTGATGCTCTTCAGATAGCGAAAATCCTCCAGCATCGGGTGATCGCCAAAAGCCAGTTTACCGGTGACGCGTACCCCGTGCGCTTTGGTCTGTACTCCGTTGAACTGAATACCCTTTTCGGAATCGTAGCGTTCGACGCCCTGTAAACCGTCAAAGAAATCAAAGTGCCACCACGCGCGGCGGAACTCACCGTCGGTCACCACGTGCAGCCCGCACTCGCACTGCTGCTGCACCAGATGACGAATAGCTTCATTTTCTATCTGCCGTAGCTGCTGCGCGTCAATAGCGCCTGCAGCCAGCTGTTGGCGAGCCTGTTTGATGGCGTCCGGACGTAAAAAACTGCCGACGATATCTGCGCGGAACGGGGCCTGATGACGTTGCATGGTGTCTCCTTAGCGGCGGGCAAGGTTAATTGCCCACCGTGATAGTTCATTATTTGAATATTTAGACTTCTGGATGTCTATATGTCCAGATACTGTCATGCAGACGATTCATCGGCAAACGAGAATAATTCATGGCACATGAAATAAATTCATTTTGCGAAAGGTAGCCCTTCATCTTCCCAGCCTGTCAGGCCGCCGAGCATCATTTTTACCGGACGTCCCAGCAGCGCCAGCTTCATGGCGGCAACATCTGCTCCGTTACAATGCGGCCCGGCGCAGTAAACCACAAACAGCGTATCCTCAGGCCACTGCGCCATTCGGGTTGCATCAATTTGTCGGTGCGGTAAATGCAGGGCCCCCGGCAGATGACGACGGGCAAAGGTTTCCTCACTGCCGACGACATGTAGCAGAACAAAATCCACCTCTTCTTCGCGCATCGCGCTGTAGACATCGGCGCAGTCAGTTTCGAGGCTTAGCTTATGACGAAACCAGGCGGCGGCATCGGTAGAGCTGGCGGGGGTAATCGCGGTTACAACACTCATGGCATCTTCTCCTTGTCTGTGGTACCACTACTTTAATTAACCGCCTGCACGACATCTGCCGATAACCATGACTGAAAACGCTGAAATCATGACAATCCCATCAGTGACGTTGTCACGCCACCGGGTGGTTGCCCTCGCCTACGATGGCCTGTGTACCTTTGAATTTGGCGTCGCGGTAGAGATCTTCGGCCTGCCGCGTCCGGAAATGGGCGAGCGCTGGTATCGTTTCGCCGTGGCCGCGGTGGATGAAGGCGAGCTGCGGGCAACCGGCGGGATACGTCTGATGACCGACGGCGGCATGTCGTTGTTAAGCGAAGCGGACACGATCGTAGTGCCCGGCTGGCGCAGTATCGATTCCTCTGTACCGCCTGACCTGTGCCAGGCATTGGTTGCCGCCCATGCGCGGGGCTGCCGGATAATTTCGATCTGCTCCGGGGTGTTCGTTCTGGCCGCTGCCGGGTTGCTTAACGGCCGCCAGGCGACCACCCACTGGCGCTACACCGATCAGCTGCGGGCGCGTTTTCCGCTGATTGAAGTCATTGATGACGTGCTGTACGTCGGCGCTGAGGGCGTGATGACCTCCGCAGGCAGCGCCGCAGGAATCGATTTATGTCTGCATCTGGTGCGCGAGGACTTCGGTATTGATGCGGCGAATATTGTCGCGCGGCGTTTAGTGGTGTCCCCCCATCGCGACGGCGGACAGGCGCAGCAGATTGTTCGGCCGGTAGCCAAAGCGCGAGAAAGCCAGCGACTCGGACTATTATTCGATTTTCTGCACCAGAATCTCGCCGCCAACCATACCGTGGCATCGCTGGCGGAAAGAGCCGGTATGGGCTCACGGACCTTTTTACGCCGTTTTGAAGACGCTACCGGTAAAACCCCTGCCCGCTGGCTGCTTGATGAGCGACTGCTGCGCGCGACCCAGCATTTAACCCACAGCCGCCTGAGCGTTGAGCAGATTGCCGAGCTTTGCGGTTTCGCGAATGCCAGCACCCTGCGCCATCACTTCCGCCAGCAGTATGCGCTTAGCCCGTTGCAGTATCGAAAAAAGATGCAGAGTGAAACAAACCGAGCGTAATTTATCAGCGATACTGTCGCTCGGAGGAATGTGGTAAATGATTGTTTTGCTGGCTCTGTTACTTCACGTGTCATCTTAGATACGCGCATATCGCTAGTGCGAGACACTGGGCCGTCAATTCATATTCTATGGCCAGTGAACGATAAGCCTGGCCGGAAAAATCGTGCCGGCATATTGATACCGACCGAAAGCGACTACGCGGTTATTCATTCAAAAGCAAAGTGAAAACCACCGCAATTGTCGTCGTCTTTTATCGATATAAATCAGTCTGCGGAGATGAGCTTAAAAGAAATAAACCGCCCGAAATAAAAGGCGGTTTTTTGAATATCCTGACAGCCGTTATTTAATGACATCCGGGTCTTCAGGGACTACCGGATCGTTTACGTCCGGACTTTCAGGTAAATCTTCGTCAGGTAAAGGGTCAGTACCCGGTAGCGGTTCAGTAATATCTGGGCGTTCTACCATAATGCCTCCTAAACAACGTGTGAAAGGGCTATTTGCTTTTGTTCGGTTTCTGGCTGCCTTTATCATCTTCAGGCATTTTTTTCGGCTGTTTTGGCTGGTCTTTTTCTGAATTTACAGTTGAAGATTTCATAGGAAACTCCATTAGCATATGTAGCGTTGTGCTACTCGTTAACTATAGTGCAGAATGAATTATAGCTAAGGAGTTATTGAGTAAATCGCTATTCAATGAGGTAATTTTTAATATGAGTATTGATATCGTTAAAGATTATTTAAAAAGTATTTTTTTACCGCTTGTGCTTGTTAATTACCAATTTCCTGCTGCTCTGTGTGGTTTCGCCAATGGCTGTATCCTGCGCCATCAATTCGGCCAGCAGTAGATGCTTAGCCCGTTGCAGCATCAAAAGAGTATACAGCCTGACCGATAGGCGGCTTTTTGGTCTGTGAAATAGTCACTTTGGGCAATTTGTTAAGCATTTGTTTAGATTGCGCAAGTTAAGATATGTTCAACAACCGTAAACCTGTTCAATGAGGACAATTTAACGCATAGCAAAACTAATGGAGGTTAATCATGCTGGGAAATATGCATGTATTTATGGCAGTTCTGGGAACCATTCTGTTCTTTGGATTTCTTGCCGCGTATCTAAGCCACAAATGGGATGACTGATGAACGACGATAATCCCCACCCGTAAACGCCCCCTGCTGCTGATGCACCAGGGGGCGTTTTTGTTAGCGTGATTTTTCTTGGTAAAGCTATTTAACCTCTGGCCCGTGCCATTCAAGTTTATTTCTCATTTCCTCCGGAACCAAAGAGAACAGAGAAGAAATTCTCTTTAATTGATGCTCGTATAAGAAACTTTTCTTTTCACTACAGTCCTCATAGTACCAGCGAGCATTTTTATTTAAAAAGCAAATATCTAAATCATTAAAATCATCATACTTCAACAGTAAGTAAAACTCATGTATAAGCTGAGATTCATAATATACAGACCTATCCCTTGCTTTAAAAAAGGCACCATGAGTGGACACGCTTCTTATTTGCAATAAACTCCCTTGAAGGATATCTAAGTATATGTCTTTTTTCCCATAACATGATAGCGGGGGCTACAACCTTACCAACGCCCCAACCTGCAACCCACATTGCAGCATCAGCCAGAGCCTCCTTAACCCATAACTTTAATCCGAGGTATCAGATTCAAATATCGCTGACCGCAGACAGGCTCGTGATGAGCCATGTTATACTTGTTGATTACTGGCAAGGAGGGAGAAATATGCGTATCAATACCAAAATGAGGCTGGCAGCACTGTTATACCTTATGGCGGCCTACGCTGTTGCCCTGCCGGCACTGGCGCTGTTCACGGACCTGGTGATAAACGGCGGGATTATTGATATGTGGCAAGGCTCGTATTCATTTTTGAACCTTCTTGATCTGCGTAAAATTCTTTATCTGCAGTTTGCCGGGCTGGGCGCTAGCCTGGGTTTTGTCTACTGGCTATTTTTCTTTAGAAAATACCGTCATCACGATCCGCTGGATAAATATTTTAAGTAGCGCCGGGCGCTACTTATTGATTTATCCTGCAGGTTCATCGCTCAGCAGTTAATCACTACGTCAGAAATATCGCATTGCCGCTATTCCCTGCGCTGAATATCGGATAGTCAGCAGCGGCAATGCTTACCTGCCCTTTTGCGGCTCGATGGCGGTTTGACAACAAACGGTTAATTCAGGGCCAGACAGGCGTCTGTGATTAACGCCCAGATTATGCCGCCACGCGCACAGCTCTGGGTGCTATTTACCCTGAAGTTCCCTGCGAATAATTTCCGCCCCGGCGCTTAACGCATTGAGCTTGCCGGTTGCGACCCGCCGCGATAGCGGCGCCATACCGCAGTTGGTTGAAGGATAAAGCTTATCGGCATCAACAAACTGCAGCGCCTTACGTAAGGTTGCGGCGACCTCCTCCGGCGTTTCGATCGCATTGGTCGCCACGTCGATAGCGCCCACCATCACTTTTTTACCGCGAATCAGTTCAAGCAGATCCATGGGAACATGCGAGTTATGACATTCCAGCGAAATGATATCGATGCTGGAGGTTTGCAGTTGAGGAAACGCTTCTTCATACTGTCTCCACTCCGTCCCCAGCGTCTTTTTCCAGTCGGTATTGGCTTTGATGCCATATCCATAGCAGATATGCACCGCAGTTTCGCAGTTAAGCCCTTCAACGGCTCTTTCTAATGCCGCGATCCCCCAGTCATTGACCTCGTCAAAGAATACGTTAAAGGCGGGCTCGTCAAACTGAATAATATCAACGCCGGCGGCCTCCAACTCTTTGGCTTCCTGATTGAGTATTTTCGCAAATTCCCAGGCGAGTTTTTCGCGGCTCTTATAGTGATCGTCATAGAGCGTATCAATCATAGTCATCGGCCCGGGGAGCGCCCATTTGATCGGCTGTTTGGTAAGCTGACGTAAAAAACGCGCATCTTCAACAAAAACGGGCTTTTGCCGCTCGACGGCCCCCACGACGGTCGGGACGCTTGCATCATAGCGATTACGGATTTTGACGACTTCGCGCTTTGCGAAATCCACGCCGCTGAGGTGCTCAATAAACGTGGTGACAAAGTGCTGGCGCGTTTGTTCGCCATCGCTGACGATATCAATGCCGGCGCGTAGCTGATCGAATAAGGACAAACTCAGCGCATCTTTTTTCCCGTCGATTAATTCCTGGCTTTCGAGTTTCCATGCAGACCATAGTTTCTCAGGCTCTGCAAGCCAGGAAGGTTTCGGTAAACTGCCGGCCGTTGAAGTAGGAAGTAATTTTTTCATTATAAATAGCCTTATATCTGCGATGGATTAAAGAGCGGAATAAGCAGACCACTGCTCAAGAATATTTTTATACGGTTTGATAAAGTGCTCTTCAGTAAACTTCCCCTGCTCTATAGCCAGCTGGCTACGCTCTTCCCGGTCATAAACTATTTTGGTTAACGAATGATCCTGATGATTCAGATCCGGCTGATAGCACAGGCCTGCTGCGGAGTTAGCGTTGTAGATCTCAGGCCGGTATATCTTCTGGAACGTCTCCATCGTGCTGATGGTACTCATCAGCTCAAGGCTGCTGTAATCGCTCAGTAAATCTCCGGTAAAATAAAATGCCAAAGGCGCTACGCTGTTTTTCGGCATAAAATAGCGGACCTGCAGGCCCATTTTTGCAAAATACTGCTCGGTCAAAGACGAGGCGTTAGGCCGATACTCAAGGCCTAATACCGGATGGCGGTTTCCGGTCTGCTGATAGGTGTCTTTACTGGACACGCTGAGGCAGATCACCGGCGGCTTTTTGAAATTGGCTTTATATTCGGCGGAATGAACGAAATGCTTAAAGATCTTCCCGTGCAAGTCGCCAAAATCATCTGGGATGCTAAAGCCAGAACGTTGTTTATTATGGTCCGGTAGCAATACGCTGAAGTCATAGTCGCGAACATACGAGGAGAAATTATTGCCAACGATGCCTTCAATACGCTCACCCGTTCTTTTATCAATAATTGTGGTTTGCAATATCTCAATCGCCGGAAAGGTGGTTCCAGTCTCTTCAATAACCATTTCCACGGAAATAATATTCAACGCAACAGAGTAGCGATCGCTTTTGGGATTATCCCAATGCGCCAGCGTATTGAACCGATTGTCTATCATGACTAAGGTGTTGCGCAAATTCTCCTGCCGATTTTTGCCGCGAGCCAGATTAGCAAAGTTGGTCGTAATACGCGTACTTTCCGAGGGGTTATAGTTTTCATCAAACAGTGTGCTTTTAATGGTAAACGTAAAATCTTTATTCATGGCGATCTGGCATCCTGGTTTTGCAATGAAAAGTGATTATCGGACGAATTCCCGGCGTTAACGGATTTGCTCGCCAGCACTCTTCATGTTGCCAATAAGTTAATATTAGCTAATTTATGCCAGAGCCCCGCAAGGAGGGAAAGCGACTTAATTTCATTGCAACATGAGCCATTTTCATGATCTGGCTCACAGCCTGGTTCAGCATCGCTGTAGGCGGGGATTGACAGGATTCGCGGCGGGCGCAAGCGCTCAGATGGCCGCTACCGGGCCGCATAAATCGAAGCGCGGCGATCGGAAGGCCGCGCGAAGATAACACGTTTTTACGCCTGTACGAGGCTATCCGCTGTGTTCACCGGCCAGCGTATCTCTCCTACGCCGTTCAGTTCGGGCAGGGCAAACAAGAACCCCTGAAAACGCTTGATACCCGCGGATTCAAGCCAGCACCACTCTTCGATACGTTCAATCCCTTCCGCCACCACCGCAATTTCCAGCTCATGACAGCAGCTGATGATAGAACGGACGACGGCCTGCTTAGGGCCGCTCAAGTGGATATTGGTAATAATCTCACGATCGATTTTGACTTTGTCAGGCTGGATTTTGGTTAACAACGACAGTCCGGCATAACCGGCACCAAAATCATCAATAGCCAGCCCCATTCCGGAGACGCGCAGTTTTTTAATCGCACTACTAAACTGGCTGAAACCGGAGATCATTTCGTCTTCAGTCACTTCTACGATAACCTGTTCAGGCATCAACCCATACTTTTTAATTTCCTGCAGCAGGAATTCCACGGCATCGGGAACCACCACCAAAGACATCGGCAGAATATTAATGGATATTTTATGATCGCCGATGTCTATTTCTTTTGCCAGCGCGAAAGCCACCGATTTAGAGTTGAGGTCAATTTCATAACGTTTATTATGGTCGATTGAAGCAAAAAAGCTCGCCGGACTCCCACCATCTTTATTACGAATAAGCGCTTCCAGTGAAGTGATATGGCCGGCCAGGGGCTCAATAATGGGCTGAAATGCAAACTGGCAGCATTGAGTATCAACTGGGGAGCGTTCAGGTGTATGAAAAGGCGATCTTTGTGGGATAACTGACCATTTTTCAGGCTGGAAATACTGGGAAACCGGGAGAGCTCTTTTTTGCGTTATAAACGTATGAATAAATTTATAAACGCGCTCTTCCGTCAGAAGATAGCTCTTCAACTTGCTTAGCTGGCGAACGGTTTTCAGCACGGCATCGGCTTCTAGCGTATCCAGATCAAAGTACATCATACCGACGTTTTCGAAGCGCCTGCGCGGGGCGTAATCTCGCATCAGCTCGACGACACCAAAGTGTCGGCTGTCGTGTTTAATCTTGCTGAAGAGCTGCTCCAGAATACTTTCGTCACCTTCAAGCACTTGAAGGATAACATTATCTTTAAAAAGAAGAATGCCTGAAACGCCATGAGACATGTTATTAACATTCGCTTTTTCAACCAGCAAAGAGAGATTAATTTCATGAGTTAAAGGTATCTGACTTCTGTAAATCAGGGTTGTCAGCATAATCCCATCCAGATTTTTGCCAGGAGAAAAGAGACTGTGTAACACACTTTCACTTTTAAACACAGCTTATTTATAATATTTTGCATCCATCCACAAATCCAACTGGAGACTTATCCTTAATGTAAAAAATACACGCCCCCACCGCTAATAAAAACCTCTTAAAGCCAAAAATAAATTTACAATATCCGATGAGGACCCTGGTAGATTCAGAAATATAAAAAATGCATCCAGACTATTTATTTTCTGTTTATCAGGCCGCAATGGCAATGGCATGAAAAATATAAAGAGCAAGATGAAGCGGCTAAAGCTGGCTAGTGTCGCTGTCCTGGCAAATATATCCCTGCTCGCGCATGCGCAGTAGACTCTCGGCGCTGGCGCAGACCATACCCGTAGTCAGCATTTCAAAACCAAAACGGCGGTAGAAGCCGACTTTATCCACCACCGAATAGATAAAGGTTTTGCCAAACGGCCGCAGCTGCTCGCTGGCCGCCTGCATCAGCAACTTCCCGTATCCCTTCCCCTGGCAGTTCGGGGCCACCGCAACATCCGCAAGATAGCTGCACCAGGTCAGATCGCTAATCGCGCGGGCAACGGCGACCAGCTGACCCTTTTCATAGCCAAACCAGCAAAAAGTACTATGACGAAACGCCCGTTCAACCAATGCCACATCGCGCTGATTAAGTCCCGCATCGGCAATGATCTCCGCAACCCTGCGCCAGTCAACAGACTCCAGGTGCTCTTTCTCTTTTAATACCATCATGATATTGCCCTAAACTCGCCAGCCCTGGCTTTCAGCATAGCTGAACGACGCTGAAAAAAGAGAGGCCGGCCCGCCAGGCCAATAGCATATTATGCTGTGGTAAAAACTATGGCCTCGGGAAATCTTCTGATACCCTGCGGAAAAACCAGCGCATTTATGCTTGCAGCAGGCGATTAACCCGCCAGCCAGCAGAATTAAATAAAATCAGAACGTTTTCCGTCGGCAAAAAATGGGCAAAAAAAACCGCCATGTGACTGGCGGTGAATGAATGCTTGCATGGATAGATTGTATTTTGCATTTTTACGTGCAGAGCACGAGCAGCTCTGTCTACGTCTCTAATCGGTACGCTACCACAGGCTACTTCAATGAAAGCTAAACGGCGGTGGCGCTCATAGCTTTTCCACCAGCGCCTTAAGTTGACTAATCAGCTCATCTTTTTCCCCCTCCCCGTTCCCCGTAACGGGCCAGGTGGACTGGCGGATAATCAGGCGGGTGGGCAGCAGTTCGCGAATTTTCAGCTGTGGGGCAGCCATAAGCTTGATCAGCAGCTCGACCGCCCTTTTCCCCAGCACGTTGAAATCCTGGGCGACGGTGGTCAGCGGCGGCTGGAAGTAGAGGCTGTCCGCCGTGTCATCATAACCGGTCACCGAGATGGCCTGGCTGCCGGTACGATAAAGCTGCGCCAGCGCGCTCAGCACCCCGAGCGCCATTTGATCGTTAGCGACCACGATCGCGCTAATGCGCGGATGCTGATGCAGCAGCTCAAACGTTTTACTCCAGCCGCTGGCGGCACTCCAGTCGCCAAATACCGTTACCGCATTACTGACGCCCAGGCGGTGCAGCGCCTCGCGCCAGCTGCTGAGCCGCATTCGCGCGGAGATCGAGCTCTCCGGCCCGGCAAGCAGTCCGAACTCGCGGTGTCCGGCGTCCCACAAATGCCGCACGCAGGCGCCACATCCATCACGATGATCGAAACGCACGCCGCAAACGTCGGCCTCCGGCGAAACATCGAGAAACATGCAGGCTATATCTGGATTCTCCGCCACCAGACGCTCCGCAAGACTACTTTCCAGCGGCAGGCTGATAATCGCTCCGCGAATATGCTGGGCGCGAAACTCATTGAGTCGCGCCTGCAGAGACGCGTAATCGACCTGCACCGGCATCGCAATTGAGACCTCAAGCTGATGCAAACCAGCATAGCTTTTCACCGCCGCGGCGATTTGCGAAGGCGCGTGCAGCGTCAGCGAGGCGGTAATCAGCCCAATCGACGGCGCGGACTTACCCGCCAGCAGCTGCGCGGAGCGGTTTGGTACATAGCGCAGCGTCTGCATCGCGCGGATCACTTTTTCGCGGGTTCGTTCGGACACCACCCCAGGATTATTCAGCACCCGGGAGACCGTTTGCTGAGAAACGCCGGCCTCACGGGCCACATCGTCAAGCGTTGCCAGGCGACGCTGCATAGTGCACTCCTTCTGAATCAAAACCTCAATGTCGTCCGCTAACATTTTATGTTTAAAAGACGACAAAAATCAGCTGTTTTCCCAGCTTTTCGTGATCGCCAGTGGGTTTCATTTTCGCCAATATTGCGGCTATAGCGAAAATAACTGATAACAAAATCATATTGTCTAGCGAACGACATTTTTATCACTTATCCGTCAGGAATGCGTATGCAACAACACCACTCTATTTCCGCCGCAGGAGCCACGTTCCATCAGATTCTCGCCCGCGAGGACTGGCAGAACCAGACCATTACCCATCTCAACCGTTTACCGGCCCACCCGACTTTCGCCAGCTGGCGCGATACCGACGCGGCGCGGAAAAACCAGCCCTCCGCGTTCCGCCGTCGGCTTGACGGCCAGTGGCAATTCTCCTGGGCCCGCAGCCCGTTTGACGTGGATGCCCGCTGGCTGGAAGACGATCTGCCGGACAGCCGCAGTACGCCGGTACCCTCAAACTGGCAAATGCAGGGCTACGATGCGCCCATCTATACCAACGTTCGCTACCCTATCGACACCACCCCGCCGCGCGTTCCGCAAGAGAACCCGACCGGTTGCTACTCATTGACCTTTCGCGTTGATGAGAGCTGGCGGGCCGACGGCCAGACGCAGATTATCTTCGATGGCGTCAACTCCGCGTTTCATCTGTGGTGCAACGGCGAATGGGTCGGTTATTCGCAGGATAGTCGCCTGCCAGCGGCCTTCGATCTCTCCCCCTATCTTCAGCCGGGCGATAACCGTATCTGCGTGATGGTGATGCGCTGGAGCGCGGGAACCTGGCTTGAGGATCAGGATATGTGGCGCATGAGCGGTATCTTCCGTTCGGTCTGGCTGCTGAATAAACCGACGCTGCACCTCTGCGACGTCCAGCTTACGCCGCAGCTGGATGCCCTCTACCGCGATGCCGAACTGCTGGTGAACTTAAGCGTCGCCGCACCGGTCGCGCTGCTGGAGGAGCTGACGGTGAAAGTCGAACTGTGGGATGACGATCGCCTGGTCGCCAGCCACCAGCAGTCGCCCGGTTCGCCGATTATCGATGAGCGCGGAAACTATGCGGAGCGCGCGGCCATTCGTCTGCCGGTAGAACGTCCGGCGCTATGGAGCGCGGAAACGCCAGACTGCTATCGGGCGGTCGTGTCGCTGTGGCGCGGCGATGGACCGATTGAGGCCGAAGCCTGGGATATCGGTTTCCGCCGCGTTGAAATCAAAAACGGCCTGCTGCTGTTGAACGGCAAACCGCTGCTGATCCGCGGCGTCAACCGTCACGAGCATCACCACCAGCGCGGACAGGTCGTTACCGAAGAGGATATGGTGCAGGACATTCTGTTGATGAAGCAGAACAACTTTAACGCCGTACGCTGCTCGCATTATCCAAACACTCCACGCTGGTACGAGCTGTGCAACCGCTACGGCCTGTACGTCGTTGATGAGGCCAATATAGAAACCCACGGCATGGTGCCGATGAATCGAATATCCGACGATCCGGCCTGGCTACCGGCCTTCAGCGCCCGTGTCAGTCGAATGCTGCAAAGCAACCGCAACCATCCGTCCATTATTATCTGGTCACTGGGGAATGAGTCCGGCGGCGGCGGTAACCATGAAGCGATGTATCACTGGCTGAAGCGCAACGATCCCTCTCGCCCGGTACAGTACGAAGGCGGCGGCGCCGACAGCACCACCACTGATATTATCTGCCCGATGTACGCCCGCGTTGACCGCGACCAGCCGATTCCGACGGTGCCGAAATGGGGAATCAAAAAGTGGATCAGTCTGCCTGGAGAACAACGCCCGCTGATCCTCTGCGAATACGCCCATGCGATGGGTAACAGCCTCGGCAACTTTGCTGATTACTGGCAGGCATTTCGCGACTATCCTCGCCTGCAGGGCGGGTTTATCTGGGACTGGGCGGATCAGGCCATCAGTAAAACCTTCGACGACGGCAGCGTTGGCTGGGCCTACGGCGGTGATTTTGGCGACAAACCGAACGATCGCCAGTTCTGCATGAACGGTCTGGTGTTCCCCGACCGCCGCGCGCATCCTTCCTTAATCGAGGCCAAACATGCGCAGCAGTACTTCCAGTTTGCGCTGCTCGCGCAATCCCCGCTGCGTATCCGCCTCAGCAGCGAATATCTGTTCCGCGCCACCGATAACGAAGAGCTGCGCTGGCAGGTTCAGGCCGCGGGTGAAACTTTTGCTGAGGGTAGCGTGAAGCTGGCGCTTTGCCCGGAGGGCCAGAGTGAGCTGACGTTGTGCGATGCGCTGACGCTGCCCGCCGGCGCGGAAGAGGTGTGGTTGACGCTGGAGGTGGTCCAGCCCCAGGCCACCCTCTGGTCCGACGCCGGGCATCGCGTTGCGTGGCAGCAGTTCCCGCTCGCCGCGCCGCTGGCGCTACGCGGCCCTCGGTCTGCCGGTAGCGCGCCAGCGCTGGAGAGCAGCGACGCGGCCTGGATTGTCCGCAGCGGCTCGCAGCAATGGACCATCGATCGGCAAAGCGGTCTGTTAACCCACTGGCAGGTGGACGGCGTGGAACAGCTGCTGACCCCGCTGCGCGACCAGTTTGTACGCGCACCGCTGGATAACGACATTGGCGTCAGCGAAGTGGAGCGTATTGACCCTAACGCCTGGGTAGAGCGCTGGAAAAGCGCCGGACTTTACGAGCTCAGCGCCCGCTGCGTCCAGTGCGACGCTCAGCGCCTGGCCCATGAAGTGGTTATCGATAGCCGCTGGCACTATCTGCGCGGCGACGAAGCAGTGATTGTCAGCCACTGGCGGATGACATTTGATAGCGAAGGCAAGCTGCATCTGGCGGTTGATGGCGAACGTGCCGGCACCCTGCCGCCGCTGCCGCGCATCGGGCTGAATTTCCAGGTTCCGGACCAGCACCAACCGGTATCCTGGCTCGGCTACGGTCCGCATGAGAACTATCCGGACCGCCGCACCAGCGCCTGCTTCTCCCGCTGGCAGCTGCCGCTGGAGGAGATGACCACGCCGTACATTTTCCCGACGGAAAACGGCCTGCGCTGCGACAGCAAAACGCTGGACTGGGGGCGCTGGCACGTGGGAGGCAACTTCCACTTCTCCGTACAGCCCTATGGCACCACGCAGTTAATGAAGACCGATCACTGGCACTGGATGAAGCCGGAAAACGGCGTCTGGATCACCCTCGACGCTCAGCACATGGGCATCGGCGGCGATGACTCCTGGACGCCCAGCGTACTACAGCAATGGCTGTTGCTTGAGACACAATGGCAATATCAGTTAACGATTCACTTCCAATAATAATCGGGGGCGCAAGCCCCCAACCTTACAGGCATAATAATATGGAATATTCACAATGAAACTCTCTGAACTGGCGCCACGAGAACGGCATAATTTTATATATTTCATGCTGTTCTTTTTCTTCTACTATTTCATCATGTCAGCCTATTTTCCCTTTTTCCCGGTGTGGCTGGCGGAAGTTAACCATCTAACCAAAACCGAGACGGGGATCGTCTTCTCCTCTATTTCGCTATTCGCGATAATCTTCCAGCCGATTTTTGGCCTGATTTCGGATAAGCTCGGTCTGCGCAAGCATCTGCTGTGGACGATTACGATTTTGTTAATCCTGTTTGCGCCCTTTTTTATTTTCGTCTTTTCGCCGCTGCTGCAGATGAATATCATCGCGGGCGCGCTGGTGGGCGGGATTTATCTGGGGATCGTCTTTTCCAGCGGCTCCGGGGCGGTAGAAGCCTATATTGAACGCGTCAGCCGCGCCAACCGTTTTGAATACGGTAAAGTCCGCGTCTCCGGCTGCGTCGGCTGGGCGCTGTGCGCGTCAATCACCGGCATTTTATTTAGTATCGACCCGAACATTACGTTCTGGATCGCCTCCGGTTTCGCTCTGATCCTCGGCGTACTGCTGTGGGTATCAAAGCCGGAGAGTAGCAACAGCGCCGAGGTTATCGATGCCCTGGGCGCCAACCGTCAGGCTTTCTCCATGCGCACCGCCGCAGAGCTTTTGCGGATGCCGCGCTTCTGGGGCTTTATTATTTATGTCGTTGGCGTCGCCAGCGTCTATGACGTTTTTGACCAGCAGTTCGCCAACTTCTTTAAGGGCTTTTTCTCCAGCCCCCAGCGCGGCACTGAAGTATTCGGCTTCGTCACCACCGGTGGGGAATTACTTAACGCGCTAATCATGTTCTGCGCCCCGGCGATTATTAACCGGATTGGCGCTAAAAACGCCCTGCTAATTGCCGGGATGATTATGTCAGTACGCATTTTAGGATCGTCTTTCGCTAACTCGGCGGTGGAAGTGATCATTTTAAAAATGCTGCATATGTTCGAGATCCCGTTCCTGCTGGTCGGCACCTTTAAATATATCTCTTCGGCATTTAACCCGAAGCTCTCGGCGACCCTGTTCCTGATCGGTTTCAATTTATCAAAACAGCTGTCAGGCGTTGTGCTCTCGGCGTGGGTAGGACGGATGTATGATACCGTCGGCTTCCATCAGGCCTATCTGATCCTGGGCTGTATTACCCTGAGCTTTACCCTCATCTCGCTGTTCACCCTGAAAGGCAGCAAAACCCTGCTCCCGGCCGCGGCATAACATCAGGCCGCCGGAAACCCTCCGGCGGCGCTTCGGCAATACACCGTTACTACACCGAATAAGTCAGTTGCCGCTAGCTGGCGATCCGCGTTTCCCCATCGCTATTTTTCAGCCCGTAAATCCGGGCTTCCGCCATGGATGAAACCAGCTCAGCCAGCTCCGCGGAGTGGCTGGTTAGCCAGATTTGGCTATAGCGGGAGGCTTCGACAATCAGCCGGGCCAGCGCGGGGAACATTTGACGATGCAGGCTGTTTTCCGGCTCGTTAATAGCCAGAAATGCCGGCGGACGCGGGCTCAACAGCGCCACCGCCAGGCACAGGAAACGCAGCGTGCCATCGGACATTTCCGCCGCCAGTAAAGGTCGCCAGACGCCATTGCGGCGCATCTTTATCGAGAAACGCGAATTCTCATTTTCACAGTAAAATGTACACTCCGGGAACGCTTCGCCGAGGATCTCATGCAGCAGCTCTTCGGCGCCGATTTCCACGATGGTCTGAAAAGCGGCGGCAAGGTTGTGCCCATCGCTGTCCAGCACCGGCGAGCGGTAACCTACCGTCGGATGACGCAACGGCGAGAGTCTGCCTATATTGAATTCGTGATAAAAGCGCCAGTGGCGCATGGTTTCCCTGACCCTGGAGACTTCAGGAAAGCGGTGCGGCTCGCCCAGTTGGCCAAAAATCGATTCATTCTCATAAATCGCGTCGGTAAAAGTGCTTTTTTCACCATTGACGTCAACCAGGAACGCCGCCTGGTTTTTGCGTTCCAGCACGCGCGATGAAGGGCGTCGGGAAAATCCTGCCAGCCAGATAGACTCCTCTTTAACGATGGGATCCAGCTGGAACTGAGTCGGATACGGCAGTTTTTCCGGGAAACCTACCTGCAGCTGGTAGTCAAACTCATCGGTCAGGCAGGCAATCTGCAGCCGCCGCGGAAAGCGATCATTCGGCGCGCTCGGCCCGGACCACATAATGTTCTCCAGGCCGCCTTCATCGCTGATATAACCGGAGAACTTTCCATCGGCGCAGGCGGTTAACAGATGGATGGCTTTATAAATGTTGGATTTGCCGCAGCCGTTGGGGCCAAAGACGATATTCAGCGCACCGAGTTCCAACTCAATATCCCTGACCGATCTGAAATTTTTTATCCGGATATGGTTAATCATAAATTCCCGAAACTGATAGAAGCGTTTCGCTCTACTGTATCGGAGGCAAAAGGAAAACGAAATATGAGGAGACCGGACGACAAGCGATCGCCCGGAACCTGCTTAGCCGAAGAGTTTTTTCATGCCGCGAGTTAGCGCGACTCTTTTGAGTTTTTCCGTATCCTCATGGCTCTCGTTGAAAACGCCGAAAAAATAGCGTTCATCATCAATGGTCTGCGATACAATTCTGTAGCTCAGCGGCTGGCCGGATTTCGCGCCATACTGCGCAGGCGTCACGGAAATCTCCGTCGCGTTATCGGCAACGCTGACCATCAGGCCGTCGCCTTTCCCTCCAACCAGCATCACCTTAATTAACGGGTGCACCATGTCTCTCCCGGGTTGAGGTCAATGATTAATTTTCGATGGCCGCTGGCTGACAGTTGGCCGCTGCGCCGCCCTGGCCGGACGAGCCTTTCGGGGAAGCCGGACGCGCGCCCTCTTTACCAACAACGGGCGGTAACGGCACGCCTTCTTTGTCTACTGCAGGCGGCGCCTTCTGGCAGGTCGCCGTTTTCGTCACATCTGCGCCCCAGGCGGGCGTTTGCAGACTCAGGAGCGCCACGGGAGCAAGCAGTAACGTATTCTTCAGTACTTTCTTATAGTTCATACCGGCCTTGAGTAAAAAATGTATTTCTCATGCTGAGCTAAGCGCTGATTATTAGTAGTAAAAGCTGACAAATGATGAAGGAAAAAAGAGGAATTGTGAACATCAATAGTTCTTATTTATGAATTGCGACGTTTCCAGCCCCAGCGCCCCAGGGATCTTATATCTAAGAATTATCTCAATCAATTGAAATAACAGGAATACCACCAATTCTGGCGAAGTTTTTTGCAGGAGCACCGCTCTATACTGAAAACGAAAATAACCATCAGGATTATACAATGACAAAACTCCCTCTGATACTTCTTCTGGCTGGCGCGGGGCTATTACAGGGCTGCTCGGCGTTCGATAAACATCACGGCGTTAACTGGGGCGAAGGTACCTGCCCGACTCCCGCGCCAGAAGCGATTAGCAAATCGAAGCAGCTGATTATTGAGGATGGTAAAACCCTCAAATGCCAGATTCGTCCTTATGTCAGCAATATGGCCTGTCAGGGGATCACCGATAAAACTCATGCCGATGGCGTCGTTTGCCAGAACGGATTAGGGCAGTCAATTTTGTTTACCTTCGACGATAAAGGCGTACTGCAAAAACACGGTAGCGTGTAAGCGCTCACGCCAGGGAAAATTCCTGGAGTGACGCTCGCCGCGGCCCGAACATTGGTACTTCGCCTGTTAGCCACTAGACTTAAATAAGTCAAACGAAAGGAGAGTCTCATGTCATCACAAGAGTATGAAAACGACGCGCAGAATCTGGCCGATAAAGTGGGCAATAAAGTCAATGAATTTGCCGGGGAAGCCCAGCAGCAGTTTGGTGATGCGGTAGATTCGCCGAAACATCAGCTAAAAGGCGCGGCCCGTAAATACGCCGCTCAGGCTTCGGATGCCGTTTCAGAGGTGTCCGAGCGCGTCAGGGAAAATCCGTTAACCGGACTGCTGGCCGCCGGCGCTATCGGCCTGGTCATTGGTCTGTTGGCAGGACGGAAGTAATTCTCCAGCCTGCGGGCCTGAAAACTGATGGCAAGCCGGTTACACCTTTTCCCCTATTCCAGCCCGCCAATGGCTGAGAAACACCGGAGTGTTATCAGGTTACGCACTCTTCACCGGCCCGGTAAAGCGCTTGCCGCTACCGGGCTATTTCTCCCCTATGCGGTTTGTCAGTCATCAGAAGCGTTGAGAGCCTGAACGTGGGGTATTGCTGCAAGAAATCCTTAAAGCGCCCTTAAATTCCCACCACCGCAGCCACCTCAAACTGGAAAACGTACGGATCGGACAGCAGCTGGAATTGCTCATCATCGGCATAGGTGACGGCGACATGGTACTCTTCACCGGCAAAAGCGATGATAGCATCCAGATCGTTCCAGTAGGTCGCCAGAAAGAAGTGTTCCCACTCCCCCTGCGTTTCCCGCCTGACGAAGGCGCCCGCGTTGCCGGCAATGCTCCGCGAATGCTGCACTCCGGTTGCCTGCAAATGCCCCGCAAACGCATCGCCAAACGCAACGGGAACACAACCATGCCAGGTTCTGACAATCATCGACAGACTCCATATAAAATCAATAAAAATGAATTTATAGCAAATAAAATCGCCATTGTGTGATTTTTTATTCATTTCAATTTTTTGCGTCGACGCCCTTTTTTGCTGCCGTTTCTGCTTCTATCCCCAGGCCCTACCCTGCACGCTGACACATCCGCTAAAATTACAGGTATAATCCCACAAATTATTCAGCGGATTCAGAAACGAGATGACAAAACTCACCTTACAAGAGCAGATGCTAAAAGCCGGCTTAGTGACCAGCAAAAAGATGGCCAAGGTTCAAAGAACGGCGAAAAAGTCACGCGTTCAGGCGCGCGAGGCCAGAGAGGCGGTGGAAGAGAATAAGAAAGCGCAGCTGGAGCGGGATAAACAGCTTAGCGAGCAGCAAAAGCAGGCAGCGTTATCGAAAGAATATAAAGCGCAGGTCAAACAGCTCATCGAGATGAATAAAATCGATATTTCTAAAGGCAATATTGATTTTAATTTCACAGATAACAATTTCATTAAAAAAATCACCGTGGATAAACTGACCCAGGCACAGCTGATAAGCGGTCGCCTCGCCATTGTGCGCCTGGCGGGTGATAGCGACGGCGAGAGCAAATACGCGATTATCCCGGCAAGCGTAGCCGATAAGATCGCCCAGCGCGACGCCAGCAGCATTGTCTTAAACAGCGCGCTCAGCGCGGAAGAGCAGGATGAAGACGATCCGTATGCTGATTTTAAAGTACCTGATGATTTGATGTGGTAAATCGCGTTAGCCCGCTCAGGCAAAAGATTTAGACGTAGTCTGCGCGGGCAATGTGCTTTACACTGCGCGCGGCAAAAAATTGAGTAGATAAACGATTAACCAGGCGGTAATGGCGATGAACGGAACGATCACAACGTGGTTTAAAGATAAAGGTTTTGGATTTATCAAAGATGAAAACGGCGATAATCGCTATTTTCATGTGATTAAGGTTGCCAACCCTGAGCTGATTAAAAAGGATGCGGCGGTCACTTTTGAACCCACAACCAATAACAAGGGTTTGTCAGCGTACGCCGTGAAGGTCCTCCCGGAAAGCAAATATATCTATATCGCAGGCGAGCGGATTAAGCTCACGTCGATAAAATCTTACCTGGTTTATAACGAGGAGGAGCCTGCCGACGCCCGTATTGATAAAGAGAACGCGGTCCTCTCCGTGGGCCTGCTGATGGGAAATATCAGGCCAAAATCAGCCGCTAAGCCCGGGGAAATGCGCTCGGTCAAAAAGCTGGCCATCACCACCTTCCAGGGCACCACGCTCATCTTCACGGAAGATGAGATAGACATCGACGCCACGGTGAAACTGCTTAAGGTGTAAGATCCTTCGGTGAAGAAAGCCGGGGCAGAGCTCACTTTCTGCCGCCCGCCTGCCCATGCAGCCTGACGTTTCCCGAACTGGTGTTGTGCAGCCGGGTACCGGGACAGTGGCGCAGGTTTGGCTCTTCTGTAAGCCGCAAAAAACAGCCGCAACGCGCAGGTTGCGGCTACCTTCAATACGCTTAACTGGCAGCTATCAGGCTCTACGCCCGGCGTTCATTGCTGTATCAATGCCGAGGATCGGCAATGATACGTGAAGGACTGCCGTATAGTACGAGTATCTTATTACCTTCGACAAACAAGGGGGTATTACCTTGCACAACGGTCATCAGATTACCGTTTTCCGTTTCGATAACATATTCCATCCCCGTCTGTTTTGTCGCAGAAGCTTCAAGCGCTGCGCCGGTTAGCCCCCCGACAACCGCCCCGCCAATAGCGCCGACAATATTCGCGCGAGTGCCTCCTCCAATTGCAGACCCTGCAGCCGCTCCCGCGGCCGTACCCGCAGCACCGCCCAAAGCGGATGTGCCGCGAATATCGACCGGTCGCGCGCTAATGATAGTGCCGGCAATAGAGCGATTCACCATACCTACCGAACCCACGGAATAGCTATTCGGGGAAATATCCTGCGCACACCCCCCTAACAACGTGAGCATCGTGATTAAAGCGACCCGTCTCATTTATCTACCTTCGAAGGGAACATCGGGCGGGAGAGTTCAATGCTTTCTAACGCTTGTAAGAACTGTGTAATATTGTTTTGTACCGCGCGGTTTATTGATTCACGGGCGCGAACAACGCCCACGAAGGCATAGGATGCAGGCACAGTTCCAGTAGATTCGATATCTTGCGTATAAATAATATCGCCATTAGAGCGGTTAATTACCTCATAACGCGCAACGGCTTTCGTTGTCATGGCCATGCCAAAGCTCGGAACGTCAATCGCTAAGACTTTCACGTTAAGGCTCACCGTATTAGCAGAGTTATCTTTAAAGATCGCCATTCTATCGAGCGCCTCTTGTAACGAGTCTCGCCAAATGGGGGTAATGGTTTCCATCCCCGCGACGATATCGCCTTTCTGCTCATCGGGACGCGCAAGCGAAACCGTGAGTGATTTTAGCTGTGCATCAATTTTCTTCTGGCTAACGCCAACGCCAGGTGTAGAAAAATTCAGAGGTGGAACGCTGGCACATCCTGTTAAAGACCCAATAACAACAGCAATTAAGAGTAGTTTTTTCATTATTTATCCCCGTTAGTTGTAAGGTCATCCTAACGTAATAAATAATCCAGATATATTGATTTTAATCAGTTAGTTAAATAATAGGATAAACATTATCTCTGGCGTGGACGTTAAATGGATTTTGCCATCGCTTTTTGGGCTATCGGCTACGCTCACAACATTTATCACTGCAATCAGATAAAAGCGCGCAGGATACTGAAAGATAGACACTAATTTATTCAGAACTTTCTCAGGTTTTAATTTTTGAAAGGGATTGAGTAGCGGATATTTGCGCCATAAACCGGGCCCTGCTCAACGAACGTCGAGAGGGCCAGGTCCGCCGCGATTGCAGCCACGGCGCCGTTGAAAATAGAGGAGAAGCATACTGACCTATACTTAAAATCTGATATCCGATTAGAGGTGGCTATGTGCGGACGTTTTGCTCAATCACAAACCAGGGAAGAATATCTGACCTATCTGGCTGAAGAAGCCGAGCGCGACATTGCTTATGATCCGCAGCCTATAGGACGCTATAACGTGGCGCCCGGTACCAAAGTTCTGTTGCTCAGCGAACGTAACGAACGGCTGCACCTCGATCCGGTACACTGGGGCTATGCCCCCGGGTGGTGGGACAAACCCGCGCTTATTAACGCTCGTGCCGAAACCGCGGCCACCAGCAGAATGTTTAAACCGCTATGGCAGCATGGCCGGGCGATTTGCTTTGCCGACGGTTGGTTCGAGTGGAAGCGTGAAGGCGATAAAAAACAACCCTACTTCATCCATCGTAAAGACGGTAAGCCTCTATTCATGGCGGCGATCGGCAGCGTACCTTTCGAACGCGGCGATGAAGCGGAAGGGTTTCTTATCGTCACGTCCGCCGCCGATCGAGGCCTTGTCGATATTCACGACCGCCGCCCGTTAGTGCTGGAGCCTGAAGCTGCCAGGAAATGGATGCGCCAGGATGTCGGTGGGAAAGAAGCGGAAGAGATTATTGCCGACGGGGCGGTTTCCGCAGACCATTTCGCCTGGCACCCGGTATCGCGAGCGGTAGGTAATGTGAAAAACCAGGGACCGGAATTGATACAAGCGCTCAGCTAAGCACAATCTGCATATACCTCTTACAGGCGCGATCGTTCCATGTTCGTAAAATATATCACCCAGAATAAGCTAATCCGCATTATGTGTTAAAGAAAGGTTATTATACAGCACAAAGTGAACAGAATTTACATTAACGTCACCTATCATATTCGCCATAATCAAAATTGGTGATGTTAATGACTGTACTTAAAAGCTTTTTCTTCTTCCTTGGCGCGGCTTGTACCTGCGCATTTGTGGTACTTTGCCTGTGGGTCGATATACATTATTGGGATTATAATATTTCGGAATTATCACTCACTGAAATTGTTCAGGAGTTGGTGTTAGCTACCATTGTTGTTATTCATTTTCTGCTGGCGAAGCAGTATAAATCCATGCGCTACTGCAATATTCTTATTGGCGGCTTTTTCCTTGCCATGCTAATTCGTGAGCTGGACGCCCTTTTTGATCTTATTTCTCACGGGAGTTGGGTGTGGTTTGCGCTGATTGCCGCTCTGGCAGCCTTAATTAATCCACTTATTCATTATCGTCAGACCATGGAACAGCTTACACAATATACCCGTACGCCCGGGTACGGCATGTTAATCAGCGGGCTGCTGGCTATTCTGGTCTTCTCCCGACTCTTCGGTATGCAAGGTTTATGGCAGGCCATACTCGATGACGGTTACGTTCGGGTTGTAAAAAATGTCGTTGAGGAAGGCAGCGAATCATTCGGTTATATGCTTTGTCTCACCGCCTCTATTGGTTATTACTGCAATTTTCGCGGAACCCTGGGGCAGGAATCAACCTGAACCCTGCGCTGATATTGGCGTGTTATCCGAGCTGCGAGCTCAACCAGGCAACTTGCTAAGAAAGGAATGGTATAGAGTTGCGGCGTTCTCCCTATCACCTGACCTGAAGCAAATCGCTGTATCTCGTGGTGTAACGCGGCGAAAGCATCTCTCTTTTCATTTGCCATGCGGTCTGAATACCCTGCCCGGCAAAATAAAGGGTGCCTCTTCCCTCTTGCGAGTTGAGATGATCGAGCACTTCCATAAGCTTGCCGCTGTTATGCCGCGGGGCGTTGTCATCAAACAGGTTTAACTGCGCGACGCCCTGGCTAAAAAAGTCGCCGAGCATGACGCCAGCTTTCTGATAGCGGTGGCCATCGCGCCAGATTTTATCCAGGCACTTTACCGCCGCATGGATAATGTCGCGGGAATCCTGCGTGGGGATGAGAAGCATCACCTGGGCGCTGTTGCCATAGTAAGGCTCATTCAGTGCAAAGGGGGAAGTCTTCACGAACGTCGAAATAAAGCGGCAGTACTGATGCTCACCGCGCAGCTTTTCAGCCGCGCGGGCGGCATAGCTGCAGATCGCCTGACGCACCTGCTCATACTCGGTGACGCGTTCGCCGAAAGATCGGCTGCAGACGATCTCCTGCTTTGCCGGCGGGAATTCTTCCAGTTCAAGGCAGGGCTCGCCGCGAAGTTCTCTTACCGTTCGCTCCAGTACGACATTAAAGTGTTTTCGGATAACCCATGCGCTCTGCTCTGAGAGATCCAGAGCCGTTTTGATGCCCATCGTATTCAGTTTCTTACTGATGCGTCTGCCAACGCCCCAGACATCCTCCACGGGAACCAGGGCCAACAGCCGGCGCTGACGCTCAACGTTCGACAAATCAACCACGCCGCCCGTCTGCCTTTGCCATTTTTTAGCCGCATGATTGGCGAGCTTAGCCAGGGTTTTCGTTTGGGCAATGCCAACGCCAACGGTCAGATGCGTACGCTTAAGAACCGTAGCGCGGATCTCTTTACCAAACTCCGTCAGGTCACGGCAGTTTCGCACCCCCGTTAGATCGCAAAAAGCCTCATCAATGCTGTAAATCTCTACCCGCGGCAACATCTCCTCAAGCGTTGTCATCACGCGGTTGGACATATCCGCGTAAAGCTCGTAATTGCTGCTGAAGCAAACTACGCCAGCCCGTCTGAAAAGATCCTTTTGTTTGAAAAACGGTTCTCCCATCGTTATCCCGGCGGCTTTAGCTTCTGCGCTGCGCGCGATCACACAGCCATCGTTATTGGAAAGGACAACCACCGGCCGCCCTTTTAAATCGGGTCTGAACACCGTCTCACAGCTGGCATAAAATGAGTTCACGTCACACAGGGCGAACATCTCAGCCAGCCGCTTTGATGATATACGTCACCACACCGAATACATCCAGCGTGTCCTCGCTACCCACGACGATGGGGGTATAAGCGATATTCATCGGATTGAGCTGAACCCGTGGATGAAGCTGCAGCTTCTTAACGGTGAACTCCCCGTCCACCGCGGCAATCACGATATCGCCATGGACTGCAGTTCTTGAGCTATCCACGACCAGAAGATCCCCCTCACCAATGCCCGCATCCTTCATGCTATCGCCCGCAGCTTTGACAAAATACGTCGCTGAGGGGTGATTGACTAACAGTTCGTTCAGGTCGATTCGTTGTTCAACATAATCCTGAGCGGGGCTCGGAAAACCACATTGAACGAGACAACTGTATAGCGGAAGTGAAAGGACTTCTCGCAGCTCTGCTGGGGTGTAAAAAATCATTGTAAGTATCCGCTCACATAAATACTGTTTATACATACAGTAGATTTAACCCGGCGACATATCAATATAGGTTCCGTCTATCAATTTTCTTCACTGACGTAACATATTGATGTAATGAGTAAGGTAAGTCCTAAAGTGTTCCCGGCGATAAACTGTTTGTTGGTTTTGCCAGCAGTGCGAGGATAAAATTTTGTCGCTATGGTTCTGCTTTCATAGCAAATTGCTCACCTGCAGCTCTTGCATACGGTTCGCAGGTGAGCAACCTGATTCCGCAGGGAAAATGACTTTTCCGCAGTTTGTACCGTGCATTTCTTGATATATCGGCGAACCGTTGCATAATTAAGATAATGCGCGTCGCGCCGTTCTTCACGGGATATGCCAGTAGCAGCGCTATTCAACAGGAACCGCTTCTGCAGCTCACCCCCAGTCTGACCAGGTCATCGACACCTTCAGTAATAGCGTTTTTGAATGTTATTCAACAGCTTCATTCTATGAAGGCAGAAACACGTTTTCTCAAAAAAATCTTGAAATGAGGATTTAAGCCCATGAAATATGTATAGTTACAATGATATAGAAATAATTAAAGCCAACCTCGAGTGGATTGTTAATCAAACGACTGCGAATTCCCGGAGCCCCTCAGTTTCCGATCGCAAAACGCTCAACAGCCTTCAGGAGCTCATACAGAGCTATGAAGGGCTACTTGAGTTAATCATCCAGTATGGAATTGCTGTAGTAGATAAGGAAATCATCGAAGGGCTGTCCCTTACGGAGAAGTTTATTGCTAAGGTTAAATCGAATGCGCATGCATTTTAGCCCCCCCAACAGAATCTCCAGGCCAATATTGATGCGTTTAAGGGTTGATGCTGGAGAAGAAAAAGAACAGAAAACCGGGCTCTGGCACCCGGTTCTCGATGAATCGACAAAGCGCTCGACGAACCTCAGCCCGCGGTTTTCCGGCACCACTCAATATCCGGATCCTGCCCGCGTCGCTGGCGATAACGCTCAGCTAAATCAGATCAGTCCTGTTGCCGACAGCTCCGCCTCGCGCAAGCGCTGGCCGTTTTCTCGCGTTAAACCGCCCTGCTCAACGAATCACCGGCAGCCCTGGTCCACTATCTGCTTAATCCAGTCGGTTAACCCGGAAGCCCGCCGCATGCTTATACTTTGCTGACGAGGAAAAGAAAGGATAAAAAAGGGAGAGCAATCTGTTTTGCTTTAATTATTTATATTAAAGAAAAACAGGCCGCTAAAGGTAAATCCCCTGACCTGTTTATCCGACATTAATAATCCTAAAAAAGAGTTATTTACACTGGGAACCTAAACCAAGTTTGACATAAGGTAATGACAGCATATCGGGTTCAGTACTGGAAAAGTAAATGACGCCAGTGCGGGACTCTCCGGGCTTATATGGGGATAAAAGTTCTAACTGTATCCCATGCCCCATTAAGGTTTTCCCCATATTATCATCGAGGTAAAAACACATTTTATTATCTTTACCAGGAACCAAAGGTTCACTGGAGTTGTTGTTAACCGTAACCTGATATGATAGCAAATGCTCAGCTTTCCCCGTCACGCTGTTCCATACACTTCCGGCCCCCTCTTTCTGCGCATAGACAGTGACGTCTGGGGACTTAACGGCGGAAATCGCCTGACCGGCGGCCATTAAAGATAGAAACAGACTAAAAATTTTAATTTTCCTGGAGAACATTATAATCCCTCACGCTAAAAACTTAAGAACAGGTACTAACATGACAACACAGCAAGGTTAAGTCACACTCATGCTATTTACAATACATTTATCGCTTATTTCATCCCTTTAGCTTAAATCTTATAAAAACTCACATTTTGATGTGGGCGCACATCACACAGAACATTTAAATAAGAAAAGAGGGACGTTTGATATTTTATTATAAAGCATGAGATGACTGCCTGCTTTTGTAACAAAATGTATTAGCCATTGAATTACGGAACTCACCAGTTAAATTATAAGCATGGAAATCAGTATCTGACTAAGTAAAAATCATCATTGATTGTGACCTGCCCATATATTTTTATTCAATGGATGATAAACATAACAAATATAAAAATTGACAACCACGGGTGTTATTTAAATTTGCTTTTTTAAATAACACAATTACAACAATTGATAATATCAAGATACTAAAGGTAAACATTTGCATAGTTATTTTTTGCGGCTTACCCTAAAGCCTCATATCAGGAGTTTATTCCCAATGAAGATATCATTATTAGCATTTATATTTATCACCCTGACCGGCTGTGTGGACCCCGGCCTTGTCGGGATACATCCAGAATTACGCACGAGTTATTTTAATGGTTATAAAAATGAAGTCGCGTCATGCTTACAATCCGCAGCGGTGAACAACGACTTATTGATGCAACAGGATGACTCGCTGCCAGACGGTTCCTATAGATATAACATTCTGGACGCAGGAGGAAACACCGTAGCATGGGTTGATATAGCAGATTTTAGCGGAAAGCAAAGCACCGTAAGTTTTTATTATGCCCGCCATAACAAGGATATGTATGAAGCTATTTCATCAATAATTGCACAGTGTAAAAGGGTGTCTTAAGGATAAAGATTGATTTTGGGGAAGAAAAATCTGCCTCGACAATCCCCCACGCATGACCATTCCCGCCGGGCGTTTTGATGTCCCTACGGTTACCGTCGGCAACGGATCCGTTACTTGCTGCCCGGTAGCTCCGGTTCGGAATTTGGTCAGTTATCGTTGGGGCACCATAGTCGCAGGCGCGCAGCTCGCGATAATCAATGCCATAACCCAGCCAGCAATCTCGTTCCACTTAAAATTAGGCTATGTTTTAATACAGAGTTGATATTATAACAATTTATAAAGGGAAGTTATTACACTTCCCTTAACGAAAATTTTAAGAAATTTGCAAACTATTCACATAGGGTAAATATTTATTTTATTCAATAGGTAAATTGCGCAATTTCAAGAAAGATAGCTTATCCCAGTAGCCTCTTTGAAATAAAATTTTATTATTTACTATTTGAAAAAAACCGCAACCTCTCAAACCGAATGGGTCACGCCACTCTAAAATTGCCCATTGCCCATCTTCGAAAACGTTTTCAACGATACAAACCATTTGTGCGTAAGAAAAATCTTGTTCAAACATTTTCTTTATAGCCTCTTTCCCAACAACTGGCTCATTGGCAACCTGATGGTTTATTGCATTATCATCATATAATTCTGAGATGGTTTCTATATCTGCATTATTAAATGCGTCAACCCATTGGCAAAGTACTTCTTTTGGCTTCATATACTTTAACTCCTCGGTATGTGATAATTTTTATTTTAATTTGCAATATAAAAAATCTAATTTCATTAATGCATACTACTTTTACAATTAATTTCAAGACAATGTATACATTAAACGCATACAGGTTCTCGAGCTTTAAAATCCATTGCTCTTGCAAAAGCACGGAATATATTGCATTGAACTACTTGATCTATTTTTGAACCTAATACGAGCATTTCTTTTAGATATCAAAGCAACGGCTCTTGTTGAGATACTGATGGTTTTTAACTATCTGAAATCAAAGATTTAACATTTGCCATAATATGGCCTCTAAATCTTTAAATATACTATTATTATGGTATATCACCAAAAACTATCAACTTCAACATTTATTTAAAACCAGGCCAAAAATTAAAACACCATGAGGATTCAGTACTCAAAATGCCTCTCTAACGCCAGCGCGTAGATCATCTCCCCAGTTGTCCCAATCCAGCTTTCCATATTTTTTTACCGTGCCATCCGTTTGGTCCGACACGTTCAAGATGTGGGGGATCAAAAACCACCACAGAAAACGATGAGGCTTCAAAAGGTAACCTGCGAAAATCGGCGATAATATCGGGGATTATAACCAACTGTCGGCCATCACAAAGGGCATGCCGCTCGGCATGGATATCGCTGAATATGCCGCGCTCGTCATGTTCAGGGAGGTACAACAACATGGCCCTTTGTGTTCAAAACCCCATGCTGATGGCGATAGTCACCATACAAAGACGCGGCGATCTCACCAAAATGAAGTTCTCTGATAAGCGGGGAAGATAATTGCAAATGGCGCTCTGTCAGCAAACCATTTCACCTGGCGCCCTGTTCGCACGGTTAGTAACATGAAAAAAATGGCCAGAACTGATGATGCTACCAATAGCCTATAGCTTTGAAAACGTCCGCTATACGTCAGAAGCGGATGTTGATGCTAAAGACCTGAGATAGAGGTACACCAGAAATGGCAGCCTCCTGATACTTACCCCTCTACAAAAAATCACCAATATCAGTTGGATGCTGATAACAAGGGCATTAGTTTTGGGTTTTATTTTTCATATCCGTATAAATTGATTCTACCTGATAAATACTCACCTAAATACACTTCACTGATTTTATTGAAGCCTTGCTTTATAACTTCGTTTTCTAACCAGTCACTATTCTTGTTAAGGATTTCGAGCAGATCATGGTTGGCCAAACCATCCACTATGATTGGATAACGTATATTTTCATCACCATTTTGTATAATGGTTAACTGACCATTTTGTTCAAGTATCACTCGTTTAAGCTGTTCTATTTCATAAATACCACTTGCTCTTAATTTGAACATCAAATCATTAGCTGAAACACCATTGCGTAAACATTCCTTAACATTGACACTTCCATTATGAACCAAAGTAATAGGCTTTCCATCAAGAATTCTTTTTACTAACCGATTATTTTCTTTTAAAAACTTAAGAACAAAAACCAGAAAAGTCCATATAATTAATACCAGAACAAATTGTAGTACTGTTATTGATTCATTGTAAATTACGCCACCAATAATCCCCCCCAGCACATAGTTCTGAACCTGATCCATTGCGGATGAAGGGGCCAGATTTCCCTTTCCCATGAGATTTATTTGAACAATTAAGCACAGTATTCCCAGTCCCAACTTTATTATGATAGGTGTATAAATTATCATTTCTATTCCTCAGTTTTTCACGATTTCAACATTTGGGGTTACTAACGAAACCTCTACCAGGCTGTATGTTTTTTGATCCAGACTTAAGTTGACACGATAATAAAAATCATTAATTTTAACGATAATGCCATCCGAAAGTTGTACTGAACTGGAGAATATAGAATTAACACTCACTTTTTTTTCTTGTGACAACAACCTAATAAAGTTGACCATTTGTGATGACCTGGAGTGTATATTTTGGCTATCGGTATAATCTGCATACTGAACACCAGAAATGAAGAGTAAAAATAAGAACGCAATGATCGTTAAGTCACGGTATTTAGTTTGTAAACGATGGCGCATATACAGGCTAAAAACAACGATCAGGATAAATAATGTACTAAATATAATAATGTATTTTAAATAATCATTGATATTAGACTGCATTTGTAGATAATCGATGCCATAAAATCTCATAAATTTATAATCCCTAAACCTTCAATACCCCATTTTCGTTATAGTAACGCATAGCCTCTTACAGCCATGATGTTACTTAACAACCTGTAATTATCAGCCATCAGCTGCAATTTGTCATTATCTTTTAAGCCGTAAGTGGAGCATTGATGGATTAAGTATCTGCATATGGGGGGTGTTGGCTCATGGAGCATTCTTATTTGGAATGAACAACTTAATCAAAGGTTCAAGCGCGCAGCCGAAGGATCTTCAAAATTGACTATCCATTTTGCAGTGATCTTCACAAATAAGTCTGGGACTCCCTGCTGAAAGCCTTGTGCCGGAAATGAACATTTTGAGGCTATTGATGTAAGTATCCCGCATAATCGTGCCATTCACATTTAGAGATCCTCCGCCATAATCAGTCGGCCAACAAGTTTGCCGACCTGTACCTTGAGAATCGGGCGCTGAGTTGAGACTGATAACTGGCATCCTTTCTTTGTTAAAGTGCAGACAATCGCTATCGATTTTGCCGCCACGCATCTCGCAGCATTAGCTTTTGCCGCCGTTTTGTCTGGTCCGGTAGGAGTGCTGGGATGTGGCTTAATTATGGCTGGAATTGGTGCTATCGTTAACGATACCATCGTAGAAGAAGCTAACAAAATTATCGCTATTTAACACCAATTTAGTTTTGTAACTAATACAAAGCTATTATTATTTTATCATGGCTTCCTTCGATTGCAGAACTCTGCAAGCGATGCCAAAGGAATCGCGGATAAGAAATCAAATATATAATACAAAGTCAATTTATAGGTTTCAGTGGCATCAAATGGGCCATGCCTCATGATATTTTGGGGAAAAGTTTTGGCGGGATTTTGGAGAAGAAAAAAATAGACACAAAACCGGGCTCTGCTGAACTGCGCCCGGTCTTCTTCTACTCGACAAAACGCTCGACTAACTCAGCCCGCGGTTTTCCAGCATCGGCTCAATCTGCGGATCGTGTCCGCGCCACTGGCGATAAAGTTCTGCTAAATCAGTACTATTGCCGCGAGACAAAATCGCCTCGCGGAAGCGCTGGCCGTTTTCACGGCTTAAACCACCCTGCTCAACGAACCACTGGTAGCCGTCATCCGCCAGCATCTGCGTCCACAGATAGGCGTAATAACCCGCGGCGTAGCCGCCGCCGAAAATATGCGAGAAGTAGCTGCTGCGATAGCGTGGCGGCACGGCGGGAAGATCCATTTTCTCCGCATGCAGGGCTGCGGCTTCAAAAGTATCAACGTCATCGGGTAGCTTATCCACGGCTACGCTGTGCCAGTGCATATCCAGCAGCGCCGCCGCGAGCAGCTCACTCATATCGTAGCCTTTATTAAACTTCGCCGCGCGGAACATGCTGTCGCGAAGCGCTGCCGGCATGGCCTCGCCGGTTTGGTAATGCCGCGCATAGTGGGCAAAGACCTGCGGCTCGCTGGCCCAATGTTCATAAATCTGCGAAGGAAACTCAACAAAATCGCGTGGCGTATTGGTTCCCGACAGGCTGGCGTACTTCTGGCTGGCAAACAGCCCGTGCAGCGTATGGCCAAACTCGTGAAATAAAGTGGTAACTTCATCCCAGGAAAGCAACGCGCTGTGCCCGGCTTTCGGTTTCTGATAGTTACAGACGTTGTAGATAACCGGATGCTGCGCACGCAGGGTGGATTGTTCGACAAATACGCCCATCCACGCCCCGCCGCTTTTGCTATCCCGCGAGAAATAGTCGCCATAAAAAAGTGCGATACCCTCGCCGCTAGCGTCGATGATTTCCCAGACCCGCACGTCAGGGTGATAAACCGGGATATCGAATCGTTCCACAAAGCGAATGCCAAACAGCTGTGTCGCTGCCCAGAATACGCCATCACGCAGAACGCGCTCGAGAGCAAAATAGGGCTTTAGCTGTGCTTCATCGATAGCAAATTTCGCCCGGCGCACCTGTTCTGCGTAATAGAGCCAGTCCCACGCTGCCGCGCGGAAATCGCCGCCTTCCTGATCGATAACCTGCTGAATATCCGCCAGCTCCTGTTCGGCTCGCGCCCGCGCCGCCGGAGCGATTCGCCGCATAAAGGCAAACGCCTCTGCCGGGGCGCCCGCCATCTGATCGGCCATCGACCAGCTGGCAAAGTCATCTGCGCCCAGCAGTTGCGCTTTGCGCGCGCGGATTGCCGTCAACCGCAGCACCAGCTCGCGTGTGTCATTCGCATCGCCCTTCTGATTTCGCGTCCAGCCAGCTGCAAAAAGATTTTCTCGCGTTTGCCGATCCTGCAACGAAAGCAGCGCAGGCTGCTGGGTGGTATTGAGCAGAGAAAGCAGCCAGCGTCCACTTAACCCTTTCTCCTGCGCGGCTTCTGCCGCTGCGCTTATCTCATCATCGCTGAGACCTGTGAGCTGATGAACATAATCCACCGCCAGGCCCCCCGATTTTACCGCCGCCAGCAGGCGCTGTTGGAACTGGCTTTGCAGCGCCGCCGCTTCGGTATTCAGCGCGCGTAGCGCCGCTTTTTGCTCTTCCGCAAGCGTGGCTCCCGCAAGGGTAAAGCGTTGCCAGGTTACCTCCAGGAGACGTCTGGACTCGGCGTCAAGGGAGAGCGATTCTCGCCGCTCCCACACCAGCTTCACCCGCTGAAAAAGAGCATCGTTGAGCCAGATATCGTTAGCCAGTTCAGCCAGCTCGGCGGAAAACTGCTCATCGAGGGCCTGAATGGTCGGGTTAGTCTCCGCGCCTGCCATCGCAAAAAAGACGTTGGTTACCCGCGCCAGCAGCTGACCGCTCTGCTCCAGGGCCTCCAGGGTATTGGCAAAATCAGCCGGCTGCGGGTTATTAACGATAGCGGCAATTTCTTCACGCTGGCGACGAACGCCTTCGTCAAAGGCGGGTCGGTAATGGCTGACGTCAACCAGATCGAAACGCGGCGCCTGATAAGGCAGCAGGCTAACGCTGAAAAAAGGATTGTTCTCCGACATCTTCATCTCCTGAAAACGATTATCCTGTAAGATTAGGCAACTCATTGATTGACCGCAATCAATACTCTGTGTATCGCCGCGATCGACAACGTCTGACTGATGATTTCCATTACCCGTCGCCGGGATCGCGTGCTATGGTATGAAGACACAAAAAGCGTTGAGGAACAGTAAGATGATTATCCTGGTTACCGGAGCAACCGCGGGTTTTGGTGAAAGCATTACTCGCCGTTTTATCGCTAACGGTCACAAAGTGATTGCCACCGGGCGTCGCGAAGAACGCCTGAAAACTCTTAAGGATGAGCTGGGCGAGAATCTTTATACCGCCCAGCTGGACGTACGCAATCGCGCAGCCATCGAAGAGATGATTGCCGGGCTGCCGGCTGACTGGCAGGCGATTGATGTTCTCGTCAATAATGCCGGGCTTGCGCTGGGTCTTGAACCCGCGCATAAAGCCAGCATTGAAGACTGGGAAGACATGATTGACACCAATAACAAAGGGCTGGTTTATATGACCCGCGCCGTTCTGCCGGGAATGGTTGAACGTAATCGCGGCCATATCATTAACATCGGCTCAGTCGCCGGCGCGTGGCCATATGCAGGCGGTAACGTCTACGGCGCGACCAAGGCGTTTGTGCGCCAGTTCAGCCTGAACCTGCGTACAGACCTGCACGGTACGGCCCTGCGCGTGACCGATATTGAACCGGGCCTGGTTGGCGGAACCGAATTCTCTAACGTGCGCTTTAAAGGTGACGACGCGAAGGCGGGTAAAGCCTACGAGAATACCGAAGCCCTGACGCCGGAAGACGTCACCGAAGCGGTCTGGTGGGTCGCGAACCTGCCAAAACACGTCAACATCAATACCCTGGAAATGATGCCGGTCAGCCAAAGTTTTGCCGGACTGAACGTTCACCGTCAGGGCTAAGCTCCGTGACCCGGCCTGCAGGCCGGGTCTGGGCTGGACGGTAAAAATCCCGTAAAATAGCGCAACTACCTTATAAAAAGTAACCATCAATGGCCGCAGAAGCTCAACTGAATCCGACACAGCCCGTAAATCAGCAAATTTATCGTATCCTTCGTCGGGATATCGTCCATTGTCTGATTCCGCCCGGGACCCCGCTTTCGGAGAAAGAAGTCTCCGTGCGCTTTGACGTTTCTCGCCAGCCGGTGCGCGAAGCCTTTATAAAACTGGCTGAAAATGGCCTGATCCAGATCCGTCCGCAGCGCGGCAGCTACGTAAATAAGATCTCTCTCTCGCAGGTACGCAACGGTTGTTTTGTCCGCCAGGCTATCGAATGCGCCGTGGTGCGACGCGCTGCCGGAATGGTGAATGATGAGCAGCTCTACCAGCTTGAGCAAAATCTTAATCAGCAGCGCACGGCGGTTGAGCGCCAGCAGTTAACCGATTTTTTCCAGCTGGATGATGAGTTTCATCAGAAGCTTTCGCAAATTGCCGACTGCCAGCTCGCCTGGGATACCGTTGAAAACATTAAAGCCACCATTGACCGGGTGCGCTACATGAGCCTCGATCACGTCACTCCTCCCGATATGATGCTGCGCCAGCATTATGATATTTTCCAGCCGCTGGTGGCCCGCAACCCGGATGCGGTTGAAAAGGCGATGAGCCTGCATCTGCAAGAAATTAGCGAATCCGTGCTGCTGGTACGTCAGGAAAATAGCGACTGGTTTAGCGAAGAGTAAAATGCGTAGCGGCAGAACGTTTCTCTGCCGCCAGAAACAAAATGATCGGTATTATCTGACAACCAAAACCGGTATTTTGGCGTGGCGTAAAATCGACTCGGCGTTAGAGCCCAACAGATGGGTTGATATTCCCGGTTTACGGGAACCAATAACGATAACATCAAATTCTTCATTACTGCTCACCGCCAGGATTTCATCACGTACGTTGCCAAACACCACCCTGGAGTGAATTCGCCCGGCGGGAATCGAGAACAGACGGGATATCGTCTTCATTTTTTTCTCCGACTCCTCGCGCATATAGGCTTCAAACTTACGTATATCAGCCGCAAAGCCGCGCAATATTGAGCTACTGCTGTTCGGCAGAACGTTGAGCAGCGTTATTTCACCTTCATCCGCTGAGGCCAAAAACTCGGCATGACGCACCGCCTTATCACTTAAATCCATTTCAAAAACGTCTACTGGCAACAAAATTTTTTTGTACATAGACCGTTCTCCTTTTTTCTGAGGAAACTTAGTAAGTTAACTCATCATGCCATAGTTACTTCAGCAGGTGAATGATAAATCACCCAAATAAATACTTTAGAGATTAAAATAAACGCCAATTATTTATACTTAACTGTTGTTAGATAAAGTTATGTATATTCAACGATCTGGATCAAGATTTATTATTTAAACAGCCCTCCCTGAACATAAAAATAGTGTTCAGAAATGGTATGTAACAGTAATGCCGCCATCATCGGCGGCACCATGTTTAGTTCTCCTGAGCCCAGGCGGCAACGGTCGCTTTGGCTCCGTGTTTTTTCAGCGACAGATAAGCGCGCGTAACCTCATTAACAAACCGGGGCTCCTGGCTCAGGTCCTGGCCGAAAATAGCCTCAATGCCCATCAGCGCTTTAACCCGCTCTTCTCCGTCCGCGCTATTTTGGACAGTCTGCTGGATGATCGGCAATAGCGGATCGGAAATTTCAATTTCCTGCCCACGGTCGTCCACCCCGCTGACGTAGCGCATCCAGCCGGCAACGCCCATCGCCAGCAGCGTAAAGTCGCTGCCATGAGCCAGGTGCCAGCGAATCGAATCCAGCATCCGCTGCGGTAGCTTCTGACTGCCGTCCATGGCTATCTGCCAGGTACGGTGCTGCAGCGCCGGGTTGCTATAGCGATCGTTCAACAGGCCGGCATAGCGTGCCAGATCAACGCCCTGTACGCTTAGCGTCGGCGCCTGCTCAGTCATCATCAGCGCATGCGCGGCGCGGCGATAGTTGTCGTCCAGCATGCAGTCATTAATATGCTGGTAGCCGGCCAGATAGCCCAGCCAGGCAAGGAAAGAGTGGCTGCCGTTTAGCATACGCAGCTTCATCTCTTCAAACGGCAGCACGTCAGAGACCAGTTCGGCGCCGGCTTTCTCCCATTCTGGACGACCGGCGACAAAGTTATCTTCGATGACCCACTGGCGAAACGGCTCACAGGCGACGCCCGCCGGGTCACGAACGCCGGTAAGCTGCTCAATTTTCTCTAATGTATCGGCCGTTACCGCCGGAACGATGCGGTCCACCATAGTGGAGGGAAAAGTGACATTACGCGCAATCCACTCGGCTAACTCAGCATCGACAGCGTTAGCATAGGCGCAGACGACATTACGCATTACGTGACCGTTTTCCGGCATATTATCGCAGGACATGACGCTGAACGGCGGCAGTCCTGCTGCTTTGCGCCGCGCCAGCGCTTCAACCACCACGCCCGGCGCGGATTTCGGTTGATGAGGATGTTGTAAATCGGCAGCAATTAACGGATGGTCCAGCTGCAGCTGGCCGCTGGCCGGAGAGTGGCAGTAGCCCTTTTCAGTAATGGTCAGTGACACAATCGCGACCTCGGGCTCGCACATTTTCGCCAGTACGCTTTCCAGGCCATCCACCTGGGCATGTATCGCCTGCTTAACCACGCCAACAACGCGAGCGGTCCAGGCATCGGCCGACATTTCCGCGACGGTAAAAAGTAAATCCTGCTGCTGCAGGTCGGCAATCTGCTGTTCGCCGCCGATCAGGTTTACCTCAATATAACCCCAGTCGCTGTCGTGCTCCGTCGCCAGAATATCTGTATATACGGCCTGATGCGCGCGATGAAATGCACCAAAGCCCAGATGGACAATGCGCGGAACGAGACGGTTACGATCGTAGGATGGCAGCGTGGCATGCGCTGTTAAAAGCATATTTTCCATAGTGGCTCTCATATTTATGATTTCTGGATCCCCACATGAAGTGAGAATGGGCTGTTGATATAAACCCTCTCATGCAACCGGTATGATATCCTTGACCTTTATCAACTACCATACAAGACAGAGTGGGTTATTTACCGTGCTATTTCAGGCACTAAAAGCGTGAAAAATGCCGGGCTAAAGGCCCGGCAGATTGTTATTTTTGGCTATCATCATTCGGTGCGGAGTTTATGCTGCTTAAATATATTGCCCGTTGCCCACCGCTTTATTCTGCGGTGCGCAATCCGCTGCATCATTCAGCAAGCTCAGATCGCGATCGCGAACTTCAGGCATCAGGATGGCAGAAATTAAGCCGATGATTGAGTAGCACACCAGCATAACAACAATGGGCATCCATGAACCGGTCATATTACAGAAGATACCGGCCAGAACAGGACCAAAGCCAACCGCGACTAAACCACCCGCCTCTTTAGAGATTGCCATGCGGGTAAAGCGGTTACGTGAGCCGAATATTTCAGCCATCGTAATATTTTCCAGCGCAAACAGGCCTAATACAGCGACGTTATGAATGACGATTAATGACGCCATAATGGTGCTCGCGCTGTAGCTTTTATCAACAATAATCGACAGCATCGGCCAGGCCAGAATAATGGCTGAAATATTGATGATAATATAAGGGATGCGGCGCCCTACTTTATCTGACAGCCAGCCCAGGAATGGAATGGTGATAAAACCAATCACGGAGCTGATCATTAGCGCATCGGTGGGGATACCTTTATCAAACATTAAGGTTTGAACCAGATAGCCCGCCAGGAACGTTTGCAACAGCCCTGAATTTCCGGCCTGCCCAAAGCGCAGCCCCGTGGCCAGCCAGAAAGACTTACTTTTCAGCATTGCGCTGAAGGAGCCTTCCTGAGCGGCCACTCCATTTTGCAGACTGCCTTCTTCACTCACCTTTTCAAATACCGGGCTTTCTTTCAGATTGAGGCGCAGCCAGATGGCAAAGATCATCACCACTACGCTGGCGAGGAACGGCACACGCCATCCCCACGCGACGAGCTGTTCGCGATCCAGCACGAAGAACATCACCGCCCAGATAGCCGTAGCGCTTAAGGTACCGCAGTTGGTTCCCATCGCTACCAGCGAAGAGATAATTCCGCGCTTACCTTTCGGCGCATATTCCGCCAGCATGGTGCCCGCACCGGATATTTCAGCGCCCGCGCCCAGTCCCTGAATAATGCGTAATGTGACCAGCAATACCGGCGCTAAAATCCCCACCTGCGCATAGGTTGGCAGCACGCCAATGAGCGTAGTGCAAATACCCATCATCGTGATGGTAATAAACAGGACTTTCTTACGCCCAATACGGTCGCCCATTTTACCGAAAATAAAGGCGCCGACGATGCGCGCAATATAGCCTGCGCCGTAGGTGCCCATCGCCAGAATAAGCGCCATAGCGGCAGATTGCTCCGGGAAAAATATCTCGTGGAAAACCAGCGCTGCGCCCAGGGAATAGAGCTGGAAATCCATAAACTCCAGCGCAGTACCTAACCAACCAGATACGGCTGCACGAATGAGATCGGAAGTGGTTCTCTCATTTTTAACGGTAGTCATAATGATTATCTCTAATTGTAGGGTACAAAGTCCGCACCTGTTATTATTGCCCGAAGGTTAATAAAACCTTACAGCAACGTTTTCTGTCATTTTCAAAAAGCTCAAGAGCGTCAACAACGTGTTGATACGCAAATTCGTGGGTAATCAACTCCTGCGGATCAATTAACCCTTGTTCTAACCAATCAATGACCACGGGGAATTTATTGGCGTTAAGCCGCGATGAGAAAATCGACAGTTCTTTCCCCGTAATTCCTTGCTGCGCCACCTGCGAAGGCTCAGTCGAGAAGCCCATCAAGACAATTCTCGCCGCCGGCGAGGCCAGGGTAACCGCCTCTTGTAAAATAGAGGGATGGCAGGCCGCATCAATGATCAGCGTCGGAAGGATCCCCTGCGCCTTCAGCGTGTCAGCCAGAGGCTCATTGCTGTTGTTAATTACCCAATCCGCTCCGTTACGCTCGGCCATCTGCAGGCGTTCATCAATGCGGTCGACAACGATAACCTGCTTAACGCGGTACACCCGCTTCAGCACCTGTATGGTCGTCAGGCCCATAGGACCCGCCCCGTATACCAGCGCAATATCCTGGTCGGTCGGCGAAACGTGCCCGGTAACGTTGGCCGCAATAGTGAAAGGCTCAATCATCACCGCATCCTTGTCGGAAACGTTGTCAGGCACCCGCCAGGCATTTTTCGCCGGCACCACCGCGTATTCGCTAAACCCCCCGTCCCGATGCACGCCAAGCACCACTAACGAAGTGCAGACGTTCGGCTTGCCCACGGAACAAGGGTAGCAATGACCGCAGCTAATGACCGGATCAACGCTCACGCGCTGGCCGATGGCTTTATCGGTAACGCCCTCGCCAATGGCGTCGATAACGCCAAAAAATTCATGGCCTATCACCCGCGGGTATTTGGCAAACGGATTATGACCACGGTAAATATGGCTATCGGAACCGCATATTCCCGCCAGTTTCACCTTAACCCGTACTTCTCCTGCGGCAGGTTGCGGGAGCGGACGCTCTTCAATCACCAGTTCATTCGGCTGACGAATTACGATACTTTTCATTTGTTATTTCCTTCGTTACCAGTTCCACAACGTGCCGTCTTCCAGACGTGCGACAGGCAGATAAGCCGGTTCATAGGGGTATTTCGCGGCCAGTTTTTCATCAAATTCGATACCGAGTCCCGGTTTTTCCCCCGGGTGCATATAGCCGTTATCAAATGTCCAGCTATGCGGGAAAACTTCCAGCATCTGCTCGGAGTAGCCCATATATTCCTGTACGCCGAAATTCGGTACCCACAGGTCGAAATGCAGCGCGGCGGCCATGCAGACCGGAGAGAGATCGGACGGCCCGTGCGAGCCGGTGCGCACCTGATAAAGCGAGGCGAAATCGGCAATCCGGCGCATTCCTGTAATCCCGCCAGCGTGAGTGATGGTGGTACGGATATAGTCAATCAGCTGCTCTTCAATCAGCTGTTTACAGTCCCAGATGCTGTTGAACACTTCTCCAACGGCAATCGGCGTGACGGTATGCTGACGAATTAAACGGAAGCACTCCTGGTTTTCTGCCGGGGTCGGGTCTTCCATCCAGAACAGGCGGTACTCTTCAATGCTTTTGCCAAAACGCGCCGCTTCGATCGGCGTCAGGCGGTGGTGCATGTCGTGCAGCAGATGCTCGTCAAAACCGAACTTTTCGCGCACGGCGGCAAACAGGCGTGGAGTGAAATCGAGATACTTTTCGGTGGACCATAGCTGTTCTTCCGGCCACTGGCCTTTCGTTGCCGGTTCGTAGGCCTGGCCTTTACCTTTCGCCATACCGTAAGTGGTTTTCATTCCCGGCACGCCGCACTGCACGCGAATCGCTTTAAACCCCATCTCTTTATGGCGCGCGTAGTCGTCCAGCACTTCGTCAATAGAGTGGCCGGTGGTATGGCAATAAACCATGACCCCTTCCCGCGAAGCCCCGCCCAGCAGCTGATACAGCGGCATACCCGCAGCCTTCGCTTTGATATCCCACAGCGCCATATCGATAGCGGAAATCGCCGACATCGTGACCGGGCCGCGACGCCAGTAGGCGCCCTTGTAGAAAAACTGCCAGATATCTTCTATGCGGTGCGCATCGCGGCCAATCAGCTGCGGGCAGAGGTGATCCCGCAGATACGATGCAACGGACAGCTCGCGGCCGTTTAGCGTCGCGTCACCTAAACCGACGATACCATCATCAGTGGTGATCTTAAGGGTGACGAAGTTGCGTCCCGGGCAGGTGACGAAAACTTCAGCGGCAACGATCTTCATTTCTTCTTCCTTACTTCTATGCGGTTAGTGAACAAAATTAAAACATCAGACCTACTACCATACAAGTATAACGATCGAAAAAGACGCGACAGATCACATTATCTCAGCGCGGTCAGGGAGGGTATAAACGGAGAAGGAATGGGCTAATGCACAAGACAAAGAGGCCGGGATAGCGGTATTTACCCCGGCTTTTTTAACAGAAAAGAAGGGCTAAGCGCGTCCCCAGCCGGCCACAATAATCAGCATGCCGCACAGCGCAACCAGCGCCCCGGCCCAATCATAATGGCTCAGTTTGACGCCATCGACGAAACGCAACCACAGCAGAGCGGTGCAAACATATACCCCGCCATAAGCGGCGTACACCCGCCCACTTGCCTCCGGGTGCAGCGTCAACAGCCAGACAAAAAGCGCCAACGCCAGGCCGGTCGGAATCAGTAGCCAGGGCGTCGCCCCACGTTTTAACCATAGCCACGGTAAATAGCAGCCAATGATTTCACACAGCGCGGTGGCAAAGAAAAGCAGCGTGGTTTTTACCATTTAAAACGTCGTAAGTTGAGCAAGCGTTAACTCATTCTACGCAATAATGGCCGTCGTTAACTCTATTTTGTCGGGTATGCCGTCGAAAGGAGATGTAGTAAACTCACACCACGGGGATCACTTAAAGGAAATCGTGATGAACACAACACTGAACAAACGCTGGTGTCTGACCGCCCTGCTGGCGCTGAGCGCGATGGTCTTTACCGCATCGTCGTTCGCCAAAACGGACAAGCTGGTCATTGAGTCCGGCGACAGCGCCCAGAGCCGCCAGCAGGCCGCGATGGAAAAAGAGCAGTGGAACGACACCCGCTCTTTACGCCAGAAGGTCAACAAGCGCGCCGAAAAAGAGTGGGACAAAGCCGACGTGGCTTTTGATGCCCAGGACAACTGCCAGAAGAGCGCGAACGTCAACGCGTACTGGGAACCTAACACCCTGCGCTGCCTTGACCGCCGCACTGGCCGCACTATTACTCCGTAATGTATGGCGCCTGCGGGCGCCATAATCAGTAAAACTTCGCTATAACACACAGGTATTCCCATGACTGACGCTTATCACGTCAAACTCCGCCCGCTTGAGCGCGAAGACCTCCGCTTTGTCCACCAGCTCGACAACAACGCCAGCGTTATGCGCTACTGGTTTGAAGAGCCCTATGAAGCCTTTGTTGAACTTTCCGACCTGTACGACAAGCACATTCACGATCAGAGCGAACGCCGCTTTGTTATTGAATGCGACGGCGAAAAGGCCGGACTGGTTGAGCTGGTTGAAATCAACCACGTGCACCGTCGCGCTGAGTTTCAGATCATCATCTCCCCTGATTATCAGGGCAAAGGACTGGCCACCCGCGCCGCTAAGCTCGCCATGGATTACGGCTTTATGGTGCTCAACTTATATAAGCTCTACCTTATCGTCGATAAAGAAAATGAAAAAGCGATCCACATCTACCGCAAGCTCGGATTTATGGTGGAGGGTGAACTGATCCACGAATTCTTTATTAACGGTGAATACCGCAATACCATCCGTATGTGCCTGTTCCAACACCAGTATCTGGCCGAGCATAAACCACAGGGCCAGACGCTGCTGAAACCGACGGCTCAGTAATAGTCAATGGTGCTTTTGATGGTGTAGTGGCGGATCAGCGCAGGCTGTACGCTGTCGTCGACAACCTTAAGCTCACAGCTTACCGGGTTGTCGTGGTCGTCGTAATCGCAGGTCTGACTTACGTTGCCCAGCGTGCGGTCATTAAAGATGCTCACTGCGGTGTAGTCCATCTTTTTGCGCGGATCGGACGACGGCGTTGAGCTTACCGTAAAACGCTCGCCTTTAGCGGTGGTCGTTTTACCCAGCGGATAGCCTTCGCTATCATAGCGGTAGGTCGCGGTGCTCTCCTTGCCGCGAGCGGTGACAACAAATCCGTTATCATCGGTTTCCCACGACACGCCCGCCGAAGGCATTTCCGCCAGCTGGCATTTTCCTTGCAAACGCAGGCTTTTTTCCTGGCTTTGCGCATCCAGATAGTAGTTCGCGTCCAGCACCAGCGCCGCGCCGGTTTTGTTCTCCAGGTCTTCAAATGCCAGCAGGTCAAAGCACCCTTCGCTGGATAAACGCCCTTTAACCCACTTCACCACTTCATCATGTTCGTCATACAGCGTCTGGCTAAACTCTTTAACCGGCCCACGCAGCGGATCGAACTCAAATTCGTTAGAAAAACTCGCCATTTCGGGAGTGAAGGCCTGAGGTGCTCCCTTTTCATCGCAGGCGCTAAGCGCTCCGACAGCCAGTAACAGCAAAAACCGTTTTTTCACGCGCGATTCCTTTTGTGCATAGTACAATCATATTAGCAAATACAATTGTTTACACCACTTCTGCTATGCTTAATTCTGGATAACGTCAATAAGGAGTTTATGATGAAACTATCCCCCTGGCTCTGTGCGGCCCTGCTTCTGGGTTCGACAGCTGCTTTCGCGGCGCCGGATTCCTGCGAGCGGGTAAAAAGCGATATTCAGCAGAAAATCATCAACAACGGCGTCCCGGAATCGGGCTTTAGCCTGGCGATCGTCCCGAACGACCAGCCCGATCGGCCCGGCGAGCAGGTGGTCGGCCACTGCGCCAACGATACCTTTAAAATCATCTACACCCGCGACAGCGGCGCGCAGTAACCTCACCGCATGACTGGAGAAGTCTTATCCCTTGGTTGACCGGGGATAAGATCTCTCTACTCCGTTTTAAGTAAGATCCCTCACTCTCCACGCCGACATTAAGCAGGCGTTGGCATTACGCCATTATAACAAAATCATGGAGTGAGCAATGTCTAACCAGGAACATACCGACGGCCTTACCCGCCGAACGCTAATCAAATCAACCGCCCTTGGTTCGCTGGCCCTCGCCGCCGGCGGTTTATCGCTGCCTTTCAGCCTGCGCAATGCCGCCGCCGCGGTGCATGACGCTACGCGCGGTGAAGAACGGATTGTCTGGGGGGCCTGCTCGGTCAACTGCGGCAGCCGCTGCGCGCTGCGTTCACACGTGCGTGACGATGAAGTCGTCTGGGTCGAAACCGACAATACCGGCGCGGATATTTATGGCGATCACCAGGTGCGTGCCTGCCTGCGCGGCCGTTCCATTCGCCGGCGCATTAATCATCCCGATCGCCTTAATTATCCCATGAAGCGCGTCGGTAAACGCGGCGAAGGCAAGTTTGTCCGCATTAGCTGGGAAGAGGCGCTGGATACGATTGCCGGCAATCTCAAACGCATCGTCAAAGATTATGGCAACGAAGCCGTTTATATTAACTACTCTTCGGGGATTGTCGGCGGCAACATGACGCGTTCGTCACCCACCGCCTCACCGGTAATGCGCCTGATGAACTGCTACGGCGGCTCATTGAATCAGTACGGAACCTACAGTACAGCGCAAATTGCCTGCGCCATGCCCTACACCTACGGCAGCAATGATGGCAACAGCACCTCCGATATTGAAAACAGCAAGCTGGTGGTGATGTTCGGTAATAACCCGGCAGAAACCCGCATGAGCGGTGGCGGCATCACTTATTATTTAGAACAGGCGCGCGAGCGCTCTAACGCGCGAATGATCGTTATCGACCCGCGCTATACCGATACCGCCGCCGGGCGGGAAGATGAGTGGATCCCGATTCGCCCCGGCACCGACGCCGCGCTGGTGGCCGGCATCGCCTGGGTGCTGATTAATGAAAATCTGGTCGATCAGCCATTCCTCGATAAATACTGCGTCGGTTACGATGAGAAAACGCTGCCGGCAGATGCCCCGGCGAACGGGCATTACAAAGCGTATATTCTCGGCGAGGGTGACGACGGCACGGCGAAAACCCCACAATGGGCATCGCGGATCACCGGCATTCCCGTCGACCGCATCATCAAGCTGGCCCGGGAAATCGGCAGCACGAAACCGGCTTATATTTGCCAGGGATGGGGACCGCAGCGCCAAGCTAACGGTGAACTGTCGGCCCGAGCGATCGCCATGCTGCCGATACTGACCGGCAACGTCGGCATTAACGGCGGCAACAGCGGCGCCCGCGAATCCACCTATACCATTACTATTGAACGCCTGCCGGTGCTGACCAATCCGGTTAAAACCGCCATCTCCTGCTTTAGCTGGACCGACGCCATCGCTCGCGGCCCGGAAATGACCGCCACCCGCGACGGCGTACGCGGCAAAGAGAAGCTGGATGTGCCAATTAAATTCCTCTGGAACTATGCCGGCAACACCATCATCAACCAGCACTCGGATATCAATAAAACCCACGAGATCCTGCAGGATGAAAGCAAATGCGAGATGATCGTGGTTATCGAAAACTTTATGACTTCATCGGCCAAATATGCCGATATTCTGCTGCCGGACCTGATGACCGTCGAGCAGGAAGATATTATTCCCAACGATTACGCCGGCAATATGGGTTATCTCATTTTCATTCAGCCGGTCACCTCCGCCAAATTTGAGCGCAAACCTATCTACTGGATCCTTAGCGAAGTGGCAAAACGGCTTGGCGAGGATGTCCACCAGAAGTTTACCGAAGGCCGTACCCAGGAGCAGTGGCTGCAGCATTTATACGCGAAAATGCTGGCGAAAGACCCGGCGCTCCCGAGCTATGACGAACTGAAAAAGATGGGGATTTATAAACGTAAAGACCCCAACGGCCACTTTGTCGCCTATCGCGACTTCCGTAAAGACCCGGCCGCCAATCCGTTAAAAACCCCGTCGGGTAAAATCGAGATTTACTCCAGCCGTCTGGCGGAGATCGCCGCAAACTGGCAGCTCGAAAAGGACGAAACCATTAGCCCGCTGCCGGTCTACGCCTCAACCTTTGAAGGCTGGGATGATCCTTTACGCGAGAAGTTCCCGCTGCAAATGTTCGGCTTCCACTACAAGGCGCGCACCCACTCAAGCTACGGCAATGTGGATATACTTCAGGCAGCCTGCCGTCAGGAGGTGTGGCTAAATCCTCTGGACGCCGAAAAACGCGGGATCAAGAACGGCGATATGGTGCGCGTATTCAACGCCCGCGGCGAACTGCGGATCCCGGCCAAGGTGACCCCGCGCATCATGCCCGGCGTGTCGGCGATGGGCCAGGGGGCCTGGCATGATGCCAATATGAACGGCGATCGTATCGATCGCGGCTCGTGTATCAATACGCTGACGACGCACCGCCCTTCGCCGCTGGCTAAGGGCAACCCGCAGCACACCAATCTGGTCGAAATCGAGAAGGTTTAAGGAGTAAACCATGAGCGCTCAGTATGGATTTTTTATCGACTCCGCCCGCTGCACGGGCTGTAAGACCTGCGAGCTGGCCTGTAAGGATTATAAAAACTTAACGCCTGATGTCAGCTTTCGCCGCATCTACGAATACGCGGGCGGCGACTGGCAGGAAGATAACGGCGTGTGGCAGCAAAACGTCTTCGCCTATTACCTGTCAATCGCCTGCAACCACTGCGCAGATCCGGCCTGCACGAAAGTATGCCCCAGCGGCGCCATGCACAAGCGCGATGACGGTTTCGTGGTAGTGAACGAAGAGGTATGCATCGGCTGTCGCTACTGCCATATGGCCTGCCCTTACGGTGCGCCGCAGTACAACGCGGCAAAAGGCCATATGACCAAATGCGACGGCTGCTACGACCGGGTCGCCGAAGGTAAAAAACCGATATGCGTCGAGTCCTGCCCGCTGCGGGCTCTCGACTTTGGCCCCATCGAAGAACTCCGCGAAAAACACGGTCAGCTGGCCGCCGTCGCTCCGCTGCCGTCTGCGCACTTTACCAGGCCGAGTATCGTGATCAAACCGAACGCCAATGCGCGTCCGTGCGGCGATACCACCGGCTATCTGGCCAACCCGAAGGAGGTATAAAATGGGAAACGGATGGCATGAATGGCCGCTGGTGCTGTTTACGGTGCTGGGGCAAAGCGTCGCAGGGGCGATTATCGTCAGCGGGCTGGGCTGGCTTTCGCTGAATAACAACTCCGAAGCCCGGCAGCGCCTGGTGCGGGGCATGTTTTTTATCTGGCTGATAATGGGGATTGGTTTTCTCGCGTCAATCATCCACCTCGGCTCGCCGCTGCGGGCATTTAACTCCTTTAACCGGGTAGGATCATCGGCGTTAAGCAATGAAATTGCCAGCGGCGCGCTATTTTTCGCCGTCGGGGGTTTCTGGTGGCTGGTGACGATTCTCGGGAAAATGCCGCGGGTTCTGGCGAAAGCCTGGCTCCTGCTGACTATGCTGCTCGGCTGCCTGTTCGTCCTTGAGATGACCATGGTGTACCAGATTGATACCGTGCCGACCTGGTATAATGCCTACACCACCGCCGCATTTTTCCTGACAATGGTGCTGTGCGGGCCGCTTTTCGCCGCCCTGCTGCTGCGCGTAGCCAACGTGCCGTTTAACGGCAGAGTTTTCGCTTCGATGAGCGTGCTCGCGCTGCTGGCAAGCCTGGCGGTCGTCATATTGCAGAACAGCGAGCTGGCGGAGATCCACAGCTCCGTACAGCAGGCCAGCGCACTGCTGCCTTATTATGGCTGGCTGCAAATCCTGCGGTTAGTTCTTTTGGCGCTGGGTCTCGGCTGCTGGATCTGCCCGCTGGCAAGACGCCAGAATCCGCGCATCGCCAGCTTGTTGCTCGGACTGGCACTGGTGATGCTCGGCGAGTTTATCGGCCGCGGCCTGTTTTATGGTCTCCATATGACCGTGGGTACGGCGATTGCCGGTTAATAAACGGGTGCTGCGGCACCCTCTGCTGTAAGGAATGGTATGATGCAATCGCAAGACCGCGACGCTGTCGCACTCAGCGCCCGCACGCTGGGCGCTCTGTTCTCTTTTGCGCCGGACAGCGAGCAGGCTGCTCCGCTGGTTGCGGCCCTGCGCGACGGCAGCTGGCGAAGTCAGTGGCCCTACGCGGTGACGGACGGCCTGGCGGCGCTGTTCGCTCGCGAGGACGATGAACCGCTACCGGAAGCCTGGCAGCGGCTGTTTATCGGTCCGTGGGCGCTGCCTGCGCCGCCGTGGGGCTCCGTCTGGCTGGATAAAGAAAGCGTGTTGTTTGGCGACTCAACGCTGGCGCTTCGTGAATGGATGCGGGCAACCGGCATCGCGCTGTCCGAACAACGTTCGGAGCCGGAAGACCACTTTGGCACCCTGCTACTGCTGGCAGCCTGGCTGTGCGAATCTGCTCAGGATGAGGCCTTTAACCAGCTTCTGGCCTGGCATCTCCTCCCGTGGTCCGGCCGCTTTCTGAGCGTATTTGTGGCCGAGGCGAATCAGCCTTTTTATCAGGCTCTTGGCCAGCTGGCGCAGGAGACGCTGGCGAAATGGCAGGCGCGGCTGCCCTGTGCGGTGGCCGAGAAACCGCTCTACCGTTAACTCCCTCAGGTGATGCCCGCCAGCCGGGCATCACCTGCAAGTGACAATGTCACCTTTCCTCTTCATTCGCACTTATCGCTTTTGCTTATATCTTTATATCCAGAGAAAATAAGCCATCTGTTTCGCTAATCGTATTCGCTAATGCATAGTCTTCACGCTTATCCTGATGTCCAGGTTATGTTTCGCCGTCTGGTCATTGCCATGCTGGTCGGCGTCTTCGCCGCCCTCGCGGTTGCCCTGTTCCGCCATGCAATGGCGGGACTGGAAAGCCTGTTTCTGAGCAATGACAGCGGAAGTCTGGTGAACGCCGCTGAATCTATGCCCGGATGGCGTCGGCTGTTAACGCCAATGCTGGGCGGCCTTGCCGCAGGCGCCCTGCTATGGTTCTGGCAGCGCCGCAGTGTTGAACGTCCGCACGCGCCAACCGACTACATGGAAGCTCTCGAGACCGGCGACGGCGGGTTTGATACCCCGGCCAGCCTGGTAAAATCGCTGGCCTCTCTGCTGGTGGTCACCACCGGCAGCGCTATTGGCCGGGAAGGGGCGATGATCCTGCTGGCCGCGCTGGCCGCCTCGCTGTTCGCCCGCCGGTTTACGCCAAAAGATGAGTGGAAGCTGTGGGTCGCCTGCGGCGCCGCCGCCGGGATGGCCAGCGCATACCATGCGCCGCTTGCCGGCAGCCTGTTTATCGCCGAGATCTTATTCGGCACTCTGATGCTGGCGTCGCTTGGTCCGGTCGTCATTGCTGCGGTAACCGCCCTGCTGCTCACCAATCTGCTGAACGGAAGTTCGGCGCCGCTCTACCACGTTGAGTTTCACGCCACCCTGCGCGCGACCCACTATGGGTTAATGCTGGCAACGGGTTTGCTGGCCGGGCTTTGCGGGCCGCTGTTTATCTGGCTGATGAGCTATAGCCATCACTGCTTTGTCCGGCTGCGTCTGTCGCCCCCCTGGCAGCTGGCGCTGGGCGGGCTTATTGTCGGCCTGCTCTCGCTTCTCGCGCCGGCCGTCTGGGGAAATGGCTACAGTGTCGTACAAAGCTATCTGCTTTCGCCGCCGCTCTTCAGCGCTATCATTCTTGTCTTTGTCTGCAAGCTGCTCGCCGTGCTGGCCAGCAGCGGTTCCGGCGCGCCGGGGGGGGTGTTTACGCCAACGCTGTTTGTTGGCCTGGGGATCGGCATGCTGTTCGCCAGCCTGACGGGACTGTGGCTACCTGATTACCAGGAGATCGCGATAATGATAGGCTTAACCGGCATGGCGGCGTTTCTGGCGGCGACAACCCATGCGCCGATTATGTCCACGCTGATGATTTGTGAAATGACCGGACAGTACGTTTTACTGCCCGGTTTATTGATTGCCAGCGTACTGGCATCGGTGCTGTCGCGGACGTTACGCCGGGATTCTATCTACCGCCATCATCTCGCCGAGCATCGATAAGTCGATATACTGGCTCAGTTCGCGCTGTTCCGCGCGCGGCAAGTAAGGCAATTCACCGATGAGCGGCGCTGGCAGTTTTTTGCTCAGCACATCGATAATTTCAGCATAATGCGCCAGGCCCGGATTAATACGATTGGCAACCCAGCCAATCAGCGGCAGGCCGTCGTTAGCGATAGCCTGTGCGGTCAGCAAGGCATGGTTGATGCAGCCTTCCTGAATCCCCACCACCATCAGCACCGGCAGCTGTTCCTGTACCACCCACTCCGACAGCGGACGCAGATCGTTCATCAGGCTGCGCCAGCCTCCGGTACCTTCGACCACCACATGCTCAACCTGCGCGCTCATGCGCTGCAGGCCGTCCGACAACAGACCGTAGTTGATTGGGCAACTATGCGCCACGCTGCTTTCATCTTCGCTTAACGCGATGGGATTGACAGCATCATACGGTAACACCAGCGATGACACGCTCTGTAAAACCAGCGCATCTTTGTTCCGCAGTCCGTCCGGCGTCTCTTTACTGCCCTTCGCCACAGGCTTGTACCCGGCTACGCTTTTGCCGCTGGCAGCGAGTGCCTGCAACAGCGCACGGGAAACGACTGTCTTGCCGACAGAAGTGTCAGTACCTGTTATGAAGAAACGCTTAAACATCACTAACCCCACAGTTATGTTGATGAAATATACGGGAGAGAAATAATCAACTGTGGAAAAAGTCTACGCGATGCCATCGAGGGCGGGCTTGAGATAGCGCAATTTTTGGTGTGAATATGAAAAAATGTTAACCCTGTAACAGTCGTATGAGCAACGATCCGTTATAGAGGGCATCCTTTACCAGAGCCGCACCAGCCATCGTTCCCCGGTTAGAAAACTGCGTGCTTTCAACGGCAATATGTCGGCTGTAGGCCGGTAACGATTGTTGTCGAATGCAATCAGATATTGCCGGAAATAAAATATCAGCGGCGAGGTTGAAAGGTGAACCGATAAGGATTTTCTGCGGGTTAAAGAGGTTAACCATAATCGCCAGAATCCGCCCAACGTGGTTCCCGACGCCGCTGATAATGTCGCGGGCAAGTAAATCCCCCTGCAGCGCGGCCTCACATAGCCACTCGACGCTGAGCGGCTGCTGATGCAGCATTGAGCTCATCGACTTGGCCATGCGGATCTGCGCCAGTTCCAGCACGCTCTCGACGCTGGCAATGGTTTCCAGACAGCCATGGTTGCCGCAATAGCAGCGTTTACCATACGGGTCGACCTGAGTGTGGCCGATTTCAACCAGACTGCTGCTGCCCGCGTGCAGCAGACGACCGTCGGTGATCACCCCCGCCCCCACGTTGTGGTCGATAACCACCTGAATCACATCGCGCGCCCCCCTGGAGGCGCCAAACAGCGATTCGGCCATGGTCCAGGCGCTGATGTCGTGCTGAATATAGACCGATACGCCGGTATGATTGGCTAAAATCTCGCCCAGCGGCATATCCTTAACGTCTTCATAAAATGGCATCCGGTGAATAATACCGTGCTCGGTGTCGATAATTCCCGGCATAGTGACGGCAATGGCGGTTAAACGCTCCAGCTTCTTTTGGTGACGAATAAAGAACTGGTCTACGTGATCGAGGAGCCGCGTCGCAAAGGGCTGGACGTGTTGTAATGCCAGCTCCAGCTGCTCTTCCACCACCAGCGCGCTGCTCAGATCGCGAAGCGCGAGGTGGATTTCGCCGCGGCTGATGCGGATTGAGAGGTAGTGCCAGGCTTCGGTTTCCACCATCAACCCTACGGCGGGCCTTCCACGGCTTCCAGGCTCCTGGATTTCCGTTTCCTGAACCAGATGCGCTTCCAGCATTTCGCGGACGATTTTAGTGATACTGGCAGGCGCGAGCTGCGCGAAGCGCGAGAGGTCGATGCGCGACACCGGGCCAAGCTGATCAATCAGGCGATAAACTGCGCCCGCGTTGGTCTGCTTTATTTGATCGATATGGCCTGGCTGACTGTCCGCTACCACCGTTGACTCCCTTTATTTTCGCGCTTCGAAATAAACTGAGGGCTATGGTGAAGCACTTCAACGGTACTCGTCAAATTTTTACTTAGCCTTGTGATTTACCGCACATTTTAGCCCTGATTTGTCTTAAATGCATCACCTGGCGCTGGCCAGCAGCGATTCACGAAAACGGCGCGCCGCCTGACCCTGCTCACGATGCTTAGACCATACCAGCCACATTTCCGAGACCGCATCCTGCTCTTCGATGGGCAACCAGCACATTTCCGACAGCTGAACCCGCCGGAATGAGGCCGGTAAAATCGACACGCCAAGCCCGGCGGCAACCAGGCCGATAATGGTCATGGCTTCCCCCACCTCCTGGGTGATGACCGGCGTCAGGTCGTAGCGGCGCATTAACCCCAGAATATCGTCATACAGTCCAGTACCGACATGAGGATCAAAAAAGACGAACGGCTCCCGCGCCAGCTCCCGCAGGCTAACGCCAGGCTGGCTCGCCAGCGGATGGTCCCGGGGCACCATCGCCAGCAGCGGTTCGCGCAGCACTCTTTCCCAGACCAGCGTTTCCGGCAGTTGGGTGTTACGCATCAGCCCCAGGTCCAGCGCCCCTTCGTTTAGCGGCACAATCTGCTCGCGAGTGTTGGTTTCCCGCGTCTGAATATGCACATCCGGATAGCGATGGCGGAAGGTCGACAACGTGTCCGATACCGCCTTGATAAAGGGAGCCGACGAAGTAAAGCCAATGCGTAGTTCGCCGGTCTCGCCGTGGTGAAGACGAGCGGCCCGCGCGGCGGCATCTTCCACCTGCGAGAGGATCTGCCGACTATCGGCGAGAAACTGCTTGCCGGCATCCGTCAGGCTAACGCTGCGGTTGGTACGAGCAAACAGACGTGCGCCAATTTGCTGCTCAAGGATTTGAATCTGCTGGCTAAGCGGCGGCTGAGATATGTTCAACCGCGCCGCCGCATGACCAAAATGGAGTTCTTCCGCCACGGCAATAAAGTAACGCAGATGACGCAGCTCAATATTCATATTTAAAACGTCTTATTTGAGATTATTAATATATTAGACAGAATATTTACATTTTCATACCCTTAATAAGTGCCCTGCAAGGTCATTTAACTCTGTATATCAGCAAGGATTTTTCCGTGAGCCGTACAACTACCGCTGACGCCGTCCCGGCAAGCGACGTCAGCGACACCATCGCTCCTCAGCCAAACCAGTTTATCAAACGCGGCACTCCGCAATTTATTCGCGTTACGCTTGCGCTCTTCTCTGCCGGACTGGCGACTTTCGCGCTGCTTTATTGTGTTCAGCCGATCCTGCCCGTGCTCTCCACTGAATTCGGCGTCTCACCAGCCAGCAGCAGTATCTCGTTGTCCATCTCCACCGCCATGCTGGCGGTCGGCCTGCTGTTTACCGGCCCGCTCTCTGACGCGATTGGCCGCAAACAGGTAATGGTGACGGCGCTGGTGCTGGCTTCCTGCTGCTCCCTGCTGTCGACAATGATGTCCAGCTGGCACGGGATCCTGATTATGCGCGCCCTGATTGGTCTGTCGCTGAGCGGCGTGGCGGCGGTCGGCATGACCTACCTGAGCGAAGAGATCCATCCCAGCGTGGTGGCGTTCTCGATGGGGCTGTATATCAGCGGTAACTCCATCGGCGGCATGAGCGGTCGTCTGCTGACCGGTGTATTCACCGATTTCTTCGGCTGGCGGATTGCGCTGGCGGTCATTAGCGGCTTCGCCCTTGCCGCAGCACTGATGTTCTGGCGCATCCTGCCGGAATCGCGCCACTTCCGTCCGACCTCGCTGCGACCAAAAACGCTGCTGATCAACTTTCGTCTGCACTGGCGCGATCGCGGGCTGCCCCTGCTGTTCCTCGAAGGTTTTTTGTTAATGGGGTCCTTCGTCACTCTGTTTAACTATATTGGCTATCGCCTGATGCTCTCGCCGTGGTCATTAAGCCAGGCGGTCGTAGGCCTGCTTTCGGTGGCCTATTTAACCGGAACATGGAGCTCGCCAAAAGCCGGTGCGATGACCGTGCGCTATGGCCGCGGCCCGGTGATGTTGTTTTCCACGGCGGTTATGCTCGGCGGGCTGTTGATGACGTTATTCTCATCGCTGTGGCTGATTTTCATCGGCATGCTGCTGTTCTCTGCGGGATTTTTCGCAGCCCACTCGGTCGCCAGCAGTTGGATCGGCCCACGAGCCCGCCGCGCGCGTGGCCAGGCCTCGTCGCTCTATTTATTCAGCTACTATCTGGGATCCAGCATGGCGGGGACATTAGGCGGCGTGTTCTGGCATAACTACGGCTGGAACGGCGTTGGCGGGTTTATTGCGCTGATGCTGCTGGCTGCGCTGCTTACCGGCGCCTGTTTGCACAAGCGCCTGAAGTAACGCGGGCTTGCGTGGCCTGAAGCGGGCCACGCAGTTCACCACATTCCCAGTACCGACGACATGCCCATCAGTTCTCTGACGGCGTCCATAGAAAGCAGTGCGATAAACAGCCAGGTAAACGGATTCATAATCCACCTCACATCAGCGGCCTGTCTATGTTTATATTTTAGCCAACCACAGAGAAAGAAACTGCTATTTTGCGCACATCCGGATTATTTCGAGCCAAACATAAAATACGCAATCGATTAATCATGACATTATGCTGACGAACCGTCCGGGCAATCACTTACCCGTCTGTACCACCTTACTCCATTAGGGTAGCTGTGGTCAGATGGTCAATTCCAGCGCTGCCTGACGTCCAGGTCAGCATCACCCCGGTTTTTCATTGTGGGAAAGGTAAAGGAATTGTGATGGAATACTCCCCATTCTCACCTATGCAAACACAGCCAACAGGATCCGACAATATGGAAAAAAGTTCGCCGTATCAGTCACTTGTAAAGACCTTTCAGCGCCTTTCCCGCTTTTCGCATCTCTCCGCCATCGCCGGCTGGGACATGTTCACCATGATGCCGCCCGGCGGCAGCGCGGCCCGCGGCGAAGCGCTGGCTGAGCTTGGCGTTTTGCAACATCAGATTCTGACCGATAAAAAAGTGGGCGAATGGCTGCGCAATGCGCTTCAGGAAGAGCTGAACGATGCTGAGCAGGCCAACCTGCGCGAGATGACCCGCCAGTACGAGCAGGCGGCGCTGCTGCCGGAAAGCCTGGTGGAAGCGAAATCGCTGGCGGGTAGCCGCTGCGAGCACGCCTGGCGCAGCCAGCGTCCGGCGAACGACTGGCAGGGTTTTGCTGAAAACCTGCGGGAAGTGGTCAAGCTGAGCCGCGAAGAGGCGCAGATTCGCGCCGCGGCAAAAGGCTGCTCCCGCTATGACGCGCTGCTGGATATTTTTGAACCGGATATGACCAGTGCGCGTCTTGATGTGCTGTTCGCTGACCTCAAGTCATGGCTTCCCACGCTGCTGGAGAAAGTGGTTGAAAAGCAGGCGCAAACGCCGCTCATCGAACCTCAAGGGCCGTTTCCGATTGCCGACCAGCGCGAACTGGGGCTGGAAGCGATGCGCGTGCTGGGCTTTGATTTTGATAGCGGACGGCTGGATATCAGCGCCCACCCTTTCTGCGGCGGCGTGCCCCAGGACGTGCGAATCACCACGCGCTACAACGAGAACGATCTGCTCAGCGCGCTGTTTGGCGTGATTCATGAAACCGGTCACGCACGCTACGAACAAAATCTACCGCGTAACTGGATCGATCAGCCCATCGCTCTCGCCCGCTCTACCGCAATCCACGAGTCGCAAAGCCTGTTTTTCGAAATGCAGCTCGGCCGCAGCGAAGCCTTTCTTCAACGCCTGCTGCCAACGGTACGCCGGTACTTTGGCGAGCAGCCGGCCTTTAGCCACGACAACTTTATCGCCTGGAATCAGCGCGTCAAACCGGGCTTTATCCGCGTCGACGCCGACGAGGTGAGCTATCCGGCGCACGTCATTCTGCGCTACGAAATTGAACGTGCGTTGATTGATGGCGATATCGAGGTTGATGATATTCCGGCGCTGTGGGATGAAAAAATGCAGCACTGGCTGGGACTGTCTACTACCGGCAACTATCGGGACGGCTGTATGCAGGATATCCACTGGACCGATGGCGGTTTTGGCTACTTCCCGTCCTACACGCTGGGCGCTATGTACGCCGCTCAGCTGATGGCTTCCGCCAGACGGGCGCTTCCGCAGCTAGAAAGCGATATCGCCAACGGTAACTTTACCGCCCTCTTCGATTGGCTGCGGCAGAATATCTGGCAGCACGGCAGCCGTTTCACCACCTCGCAGCTGATACAGCATGCGACCGGGGAAGACCTTAACAGCGACTTTTTCCGCCAGCACCTCACCTCGCGGTATCTGTAAGCTACGGGCGTCGGGCCGCTCCCGGCGCCCAATTATCCCCGGTGAGAGCAGGTTGTACATACGGTTACACGCCGATACCAAACACTCACGGAAACCTCGATAAGACAAGCATATAGTTCTTTCAACGGCCCCGCAGTGGGGTTGAAACAAGAAACCTTTTCGAGGATATCAGAATGAAAAAAGTATTAGCTCTGGTCGTTGCCGCTGCTATGGGTCTGTCTTCTGTCGCTTTCGCTGCCGATGCCGCCACCACCGCCACTCCGGCTCCGGCTGCCGCAACTCACAGCACCACCGCTAAAGCGACCCATCACAAGAAACACCATAAAGCCGCTGTTAAACCGGCTGCAGAGCAGAAAGCGCAGGCGGCTAAAAAGCACAAGAAAGCAGAAGCTAAACCGGCTGCCACCCAGAAGGCTCAGGCCGCCAAAAAACACAAAAAGGCCGCCGCTAAACCGGTAGCTCAGAAAGCCCAGGCTGCGAAAAAGCACCACAAAACCACCGGGCACCATACCGCTAAAGCTGCTGCCCAACCGGCTGCTTAATCTCCCGGGTGAGATTGATTGATATAATACCGGCGCTGGCTTCAGCGCCGTTTTTTTCCGGAGAGCACTATGCTGCGGCGCTACCGTTTTGAGCTCATCCTGATCCTGCTGATTATCTGCGCGCTGGTCGCCAGCCGTTTTTTCCTCTACTGAAGACTTAGCTGCCAGAGGTTGTAGCCCAGGCCGTAAAGCGCCAGAATTAGCAGGAAAAACGCCGACACCGTTGTTAATCGCTGGGCGTAACGCGCCGTTAACCAACGACGAACCGCCAGAATATAGAGCGTAAGCACGCCTAAGTCGATCATCGCCCATACCGCCGTCAGGAGCCCCAGGCTAAAACCGAAGCTGTCGGTTACAGGAATAAACTGCGGAAAAAACGCGGCAAAAAACAGGATATCTTTGGGATTGCTTAACGCGGTCGCAAATCCTGCCATCACCCCACTACGCTTTTTCGATGCATCCTGCGTCACCGGCTCTGCACGCAACATCCCCAGCGCAAGTCGAATAATAAACAGCGATCCGATCGTCGCCATCAGCGTTAGCGCGCGTGGATCAAGCGCCACTATGCCGTTCAGCATCGCAGCAGCAGCGGCCAGCAGCAATAAAGAAGCCAGATTCCCGCCAATCATCGTGCGCACCGCACTGGCAAAGCCTTCCCGCGCCGCCGCGCCGGTCACTAACACCACCACCGGCCCCGGGGTGGCAATAAGCGCCAGTACCGTCAAAGAGTAGGCCGTCAGCAAAGAGATATTCATGATTTAAACTCACCATTTCCCAATTAAAACCCTATCTTCCTCTCTGATTTCAGAGTTGAAAAACGACTTATAGTGAGTTTGAATGTGAGTTTTACTCAATATTGAAAATCTCTGCCAATGTCTATGCCGCCGCTCTACGCACTGCGCGCTTTTGAAACCGCCGCTCGGCTTGGTTCGTTTAGTCAGGCCGCCGCGGCGCTGCACGTCACGCCCGGCGCCGTCAGTCGCCACGTCAGCACCCTGGAGTCATGGTTTGCATGCCGGCTTTTTGTTCGCCATGGCCCAAAGGTCACGCTTACCGATGCCGGCTATCAGCTGGCGAAGGCGCTGAATGAGAGTTTTTCATCGATAGACGGGGCCTGCCAGACCCTGCGTCGTCAGGCAGGCAAGCTACGGCTGAAGGCGCCGTCAACGCTTACGATGCGCTGGCTATTGGACGTCCTGCAACAGTTTCGCCAGCAGCACCAGCGACCGGAAGTGGAAATGAGCAGCCTGTGGATGGATCGCGACAGCGTCGATTTTACTCAGGAGCCATTCGACTGCGCAATCCTCCTGGGAGATGGCAATTTTGGCAATAATAACTGCTGCAGCTTGCTTTTTGCCGAATGGTTAATCCCGCTTTGCGCACCGGGGATGATGCAGCAGGCCAGGCAAGATTTAGCGGCCTGCACGCTAATACATCCGTCCACCGATCGCCGTGACTGGCGGCGCTGGCTCGAGCATTATGAGCGACCTGCGCCGGATATTGCTCAGGGCATCGTCTTTGATACCCTTGAGCAAGGCACCATGGCGGCGATGAGCGGGCACGGCGTCAGTATTGGCGATCTGCTGCTTAATCTACCCGCGATACGCGCCGGGCTGCTGGCCTTACCCTTCCCGACGGCGGTAACTACCGGCGAAGGCTACTATTTTGTCTGGCCGAAAAACCCTCTCAGCCCACAGCCCATCGCTTTACTGCATCACTTTTTAAATCAGCATATCCCCGGCCCGCTCCCCGATAATATTCTCCGCCGGGGAGAGGAGCCCGAATTAGAGAACGTGAACCGCGGCAACCAGTAGATAACCCGTAGCGCCCCAGATCATCGCGGATACGACCGAAACATAAACTAATGCGCGAATACCTTGTTTAGACATAAATCCTCCCGTAAATCGGGTGTTAGACATTGCAGATATCATCGCCGGGATAACATCTCTGTTTGCTCAACAAGCGGGTAGCAATAACAACGTTTACGGTGAGAAAATGTTTCGCTTTGAAAGTAAGTAAGAAACAGGTAAAGAAGTGCGTTTTTCCTGTGAAGAAATTGCATATTTTACCCAATAGCGGCTTTTTTTTCTGAATGGACTTAAGAATAAGCTGAAGCGGAAATCAGGTTATGTTCCCTCATCTGATGTACGTTCGGATACACGATTTATGTTGCTTCCGCCGCCCTTTTCTGCGGAAATAGCGCCGCGGCCAAACAGCGTTAACATCTTGAAATAACACCATTGATCCATCATGAAGGCGCGTTTTTGGCTGGATTAGCCCGCCGTCTGGCTTAATTAAAATTGTTCTTAACTTTCATAAACTTAAATCTGCTGCTACTTTCAATAGACATAATTATCTCCCCAGAGAGTGATATGCGTAGAGACGTACTGTTATTACTGTGTTCGATCTGTCTTTTCCCTGCGCTGGTGCAGGCCGATGATGATGGCATGAGTGCGAAAGATATTAAGACGCTGTTTTTTGGTCATGACGACCGTAAACCCGTCAGCAATCCCACAGACGATCCCTGGGATGCTATCGGGCAGCTGGAAACCGCCAGCGGTAATCTCTGTACCGCCACGCTGATTTCCCCCAATCTGGCGCTCACCGCCGGGCACTGTCTGCTTACGCCACCTAAAGGTAAGCCAGACAAACCCGTCGCGCTGCGTTTTATCTCGCGTAAAGGCGGCTGGGTGTACGAAATTCACGGTATCGAAGGTCGGGTAGATCCGTCACTGGGCAAACGGCTTAAGGCAGACGGCGATGGCTGGATAGTTCCCAGCGCCGCGGCGCCGTGGGATTTTGGCCTTATCGTGCTGCGCTACGCCCCTTCCGGCATTACGCCGGTGCCGATTTTTAGCGGCAGCAAAGCCGATCTGACCGCCGCGCTAAAAACCGCCGAACGGAAAGTGACTCAGTCTGGCTATCCGGAAGATCATCTGGATAATCTCTACACCCATCAGGATTGCGTAGTCACCGGCTGGGCGCAGGCATCGGTGCTCTCCCATCAGTGCGATACGCTGCCGGGCGATAGCGGCTCGCCGCTGCTGCTGAAAACTGATGATGGCTGGCAGGTGATTGCGGTTCAAAGCTCGGCGCCTGGACCAAAAGATCGCTGGCGAGCGGATAACCGCGCCATCTCGGTGACCGGTTTTCGCGATAAGCTGGAAGCGCTGGCCGCCCAGTAAGCGGTCAGCCCTGCTGCTGGCGCAGCTGCAGTAACGACGTGACGGGCATCGGTTCGCTAAAATAGTAGCCCTGCAATCTGTCGCATCCCGCCCGCCGCAGCAGCGCCAGCTGTTTTTGATTCTCTACGCCTTCCGCCACCACAGTGATGTCCAGCGCCCCGGCAATTCTCACGGTACCGCGCACCAGCTCTGCGGCCTGGGTATCAACATCCACCAATCCGGCCAGCGATTTATCGATCTTGAGGCTGTCGAAGCTGAAGCTGCGTAAGTAGCCGATGCTGGAGTAGCCGGTACCAAAATCGTCGAGCGCTACCGCGATACCCAGCGATTTTAAATTTTTAATCGCCGTTCTCGCGCGGTCGGGATTCTCCAGAACATAGCTCTCGGTAACCTCAAGCTGAAGGCGACGGGCCGGAAAATGGCAGCGTCCCAGCACCTGGACCACCCGCGACTCGAACTCCGGGTCGCGGAACTGCGCCGGGGAGATATTTACCGACAGAAGCAGATCGCCTAACGGCTGCAGATCGCTGCAGGCGCGATGCAGGACAAATTGACCGAGGGCGTATATCAGGCCGCTGCTTTCGGCGAAACCGATAAACGCATCCGGCGGCAGCGCCCCCTGCGGGCGTCGCGGCCAGCGCAGCAGCGCTTCCACACCTTCCATCACCAGCGTATCAGCGTTGACGATCGGCTGATACCAGACATCGAACTCTTCGTTCTCCAGTCCCTGACGAATGCCATTCTCGATATTGAGCTGATACTGCCGCGCGTCGCTGAGCGCTTCGTCATACCAGGTGGTACGCCCTTTGCCAGTCTTTTTAGAGTGGTACATGGCAATATCGGCGCGACGAAAAAGCTCCGTGCTGGAGCAGCTTGCCGGCACGCCGCTGGCAATACCGATACTGGCGCTGATATAGATTTTGCGTCCGCTCAGGATAATCGGTGCGTTTAACAGTTCCAGCACCGCGCGGGCAAAGGCCGAAGCCTGATTGGCCGCCTCTGCGCCGCTAATCGTCATTGCGAACTCGTCGCCCCCCATCCGCGCCAGCATCCCTTCCGGGGGAACCCGCTCCCGCAGCGCCTTCGCTATATGCAGGATCAGCGCATCGCCGACGTCGTGACCGTAGTTATCATTAACGTCCTTAAAGCCGTCGAGATCGATAAACACCACGCTTTGCGTCTGATAGCGCGAATTTTCACAAACCTGATTAAGCCGTTCGATCAGCGCCCGCCGGTTAGGCAGGCGGCTCAGCCAGTCGGTCATGGCGGTATGACGCGCCACGCTTTCGCCACGCGCCAGTTTGTACAGCCCGAGGCAGCTGAACAGAATAAACAGCAGGATCAGCCCTGCCGCCACCGCTGCAATCAGCCGAATGCTGTTCGATGCCGCCCGCGACGCTTCGGCGCCGGGCAGGCCGGGCTGCCAACTCAGGTAGCCCACGGTTTCCCCGGCCTGGGTACGTAGCGGAATGCTGTATTCGCCGCCGGTCTGGGTGACGTGCAGATTGCGAATCTGGAACGTATCGCCTAGACGTTCAAGCATTTGCGGGTTGATATGGCGGGTAATCACCAGATAGCGGCGGGTATCATCAAACACCTGCAGGCGTCCGACCGTCGGACGGATCAGGCCGATGCCGATAAAAGCAATACCGGCGCGGGTGCGGGTAATGCCTGCCCAGGCGCTTTTACCGCTGCGCAGCGCGGCGGCATGCTGCGAAATAAGCGCGTGGAAGCCGCTGCCGAGAAACTGCGTATCCTGCCCGGGGAAGGGCTGGCTGCGAAACGATCCCCACAGTACGCGGTAGTGCTGATCGAGTACGAAAGTACCGTCATAGAGATTGTTAATCTTGAAACCAGAACCCCAGGAATTATAGAGCCACTGCGGATCGAGCCTTCCGGCATAGGTCTGACTCACGGCATCATCCCAGACGGAATTATCCAGAACCAGCGACAGCACGCGGTTAACCGACGTCTGCACCGCGCCATTAACCGATAAAACGGAGCGATGCTTATCAATTTCGTTCGCTTTCTGGCCAATCAGATGCTGGGAAAGATAGAGCAGAAAAACCACAGACACGATGAGGCCGATCCCGGCGAAAAAGATCATGATGGAAAGCGTTCTGGCGGAGGGAATATTGCGCCAACCTGGCAAGTGAATCATGTTCTGCCCTCATCACGGCCGGTGGCTAAATTGCCCGAACAGGCTCATTTTTTAAGCGTAATACAGAGAGCAGATTTTGCCGCCCGCATTCGCAGGCGGCATCATATCAGGCGAGTTTAATTAACACCATGCCGGCCACCAGCAGGATCACCCCGATCCAGCCTTTATGGTTCAAACGCTGGCCAAACAGCACCCAGCCGGCGGCAATGGTCGCCGCGATACCGAAACCGCCCCACAGCGCATAGGCTACCGACAGGTCAATCCCCTTGACCGCCTGCGAGAGCGCGCTAAAGGCGCCAAGCACCGCAGCCAGCGACATCACGCCATAGAATTTACGGCGAAAGCCGTCGGAAAACTTAAGAAAAACGTTGGCGATAATTTCCAGCGCAATCGCCAGCGCCAGCCAGGCGGCGTGGACCCACTCAAACTGTTGCATGCGCTTTCTCCTTGCCTGGTTTTACCGCTTTCTGCGTCCCGGATTTGATCAAGACAATCCCGGCGACCAGGGTGACCAGCCCGGCGATTTTTATCATCGACAGCGTCTCATCAAACAACAGGACGCTAAAAATGGTGATCAGTAAAATCCCAATCCCTTCCCACAGGGCGTAGGCTACGCCGAGGGCGATTTTTTTCACCGCGAACGCGAGAAAAATATAGGAAAGCGCGATCATAACCAGCATTAAAATAAAACCAGTATGCCCGCCGCTTACGCTTGCCCATTTCATCGACAAAGTGCCGGTAATTTCAGCAACGATAGCTAAAGCTAATAAAATCCAATAAAACATGATTCCTTCTCCTGCTTGAGAATATAATCCATGACGGCTTACTGCGAAGTAAACCGGAAAAATTCTGACGTTAATTTAGCCGTGCGCAGCGCGCCAGCTCAGGCAGAGAGAAGAAAACTAAAGCGCCGAGCGCCAGTGCTGCTCGCCGAGGAAGCGGGAGTTGAAGAGGGATACTGCAGGGTGATAAGAAATATACATCCTGAACTGATTGTCCATAAAATTACAATTATCCGCGGTATTGCTTCTCATCATTTGCGGATGAAAATTGTCCTCTGTAGTTATACACACGCAGATTTGTACCATAACGCCACATTTAACTCAAAGTCTTTGCAGTTCTTTACCTCGGATATTTGATTTGGATTAGCTTTTTACTGGGGTGTTCGCCATTATGATAGCGTTTCGTCAATTATTTATTCATGGGTCGCGCTTTTCATTTTAACCAACGCGACGCGTTGAGACGCTGTCTTTGCCAGCGTCTACAATAAACGCATATTAGACCCCATTTTTTCTCTCGCAGGGAGCGGTATGGCCAAACCCATCATTACGCTTAACGGCTTAAAAATTGTCATCATGCTTGGCATGATGGTGATCATCCTGACTGGTATTCGCTTCGCGGCGGATATTATCGTTCCTTTTATTCTGGCGATCTTTCTGGCGGTAGTGATTAACCCGCTGGTTCAGCTCATGGTGCGCTGTCGGGTGCCGCGGGTACTGGCTATTTCGCTGCTGGTCGGCGTCATTGTCCTGCTGGCCGTGGTGCTACTGGCCTCGCTGGGCACCTCGCTTAACGAACTGGCGCGCACGCTGCCGCAGTACCGCAATTATCTTTATGAACCGATGCAGACTATCGCGCCCTGGCTGCAGCGCTTCGGCTTTACCGTCTCGGTGGTAGAGCTTAATAAGTACATTGACCCCAACGCGGTGATGACGCTGGTGACCAGTCTGCTTACCCAGCTTTCAAACGCCATGTCCTCTATCTTCCTGCTGCTGCTGACGGTGGTGTTTATGCTGCTGGAGGTCCCGCAGCTTCCGGCAAAGCTGCAGCAGCTGATGTCGCGGCCGGTGGAAGGCATGGGCGCGATTCAACGGGCGCTGGATAGCGTCTCCCACTACCTTGTATTAAAAACCGCCATCAGCCTGGTGACCGGACTGGTAGTCTGGGGAATGCTGGTGCTGCTGGACGTTCGCTTTGCCTTTATGTGGGGGCTGCTGGCTTTTGCTCTCAACTATATTCCGAATATTGGCTCGGTCCTCGCGGCGATCCCGCCGATTTTACAGGTGCTGGTCTTCGGCGGTCTGTACGAAGCGCTGGTGGTCCTGGCGGGCTATCTGGTGATTAACCTGGTGTTCGGCAACATCCTTGAACCACGCATTATGGGCCGCGGGCTGGGGTTATCGACGCTGGTGGTCTTCCTGTCGTTGATTTTCTGGGGCTGGCTGCTGGGTCCGGTAGGGATGCTGCTTTCGGTACCGCTGACGATCATTGTCAAAATCGCCCTCGAACAGACGGTGGCCGGGCAGAGTATTGCCTTTCTGCTGAGTGATTTGAGTAAAAACTAACGACATTGCACGCGCTTTTCCCGGAGGCGATGCTGCGCATCTGTCCGGGCTACCGGCCCGCAGACGGCTGTGAACCCGTAGCCCGGGCAGGCGCTTTGCGCCGCCCCCGGGGGGACTGACTGCGGAGTGGCAAAACTTCCCGGAGGCGATGCTGGCGCATCTATCGGGCTACCAGCCTGCAGACGGCTGTGAACCTGTAGCCCGGCTAAACGCAGTGCGAGCCGGGGAGAAGCTGCGCCACCGGAAAATTCCCCCACTCTTCACTTTTATCTCTACGTCGCCTCCTCGTAGACCAATCATTCACTATCATTATTGATCGCCATCACATCTCTGCTCCACCAATCATTACTCTTACGCTAACGATTCTCCATCGGCCTTAATTGATGCCCGCCACGTCGCGACGCACACTTACTCCCACACCAGGACAATCAAAACGATTCGTCGAATCAGGAGGTTAATAATGAGTGCCGAACAAACGACGGGACGCGTCTGGAACCGTCGCCGTACGGAAAAACAGCGGCGACTGGCCGAGGCCAGGGTCTCAGGCAAAGTGATCCCCACCGACCAGCTGGTTGCGGTCCTTGAGCAGCTGCTGGCCCCCGGCGACCGCGTGGTGCTGGAAGGTAACAACCAGAAACAGGCTGATTTCCTCTCGCGGATGCTGGCGGAAGTTAACCCGCAAAAAATTCACGACCTGCATATGATTATGCCGAGCGTCGGGCGCAGCGAGCACCTGGACCTCTTCGAAAAAGGTATCGCCCGCAAGCTCGATTTCTCCTTCTCCGGTACCCAGAGCCTGCGTATTTCGCAGCTGCTGGAAGATGGCCTGCTGGAAATCGGCGCTATCCACACCTATATCGAGCTTTATTCCCGTCTTTATGTAGACCTGTCGCCGAACGTCGCGCTGATCGCCGGTTATAAAGCCGACCGCAAGGGTAACCTGTACACCGGGCCGAGCACCGAAGACACTCCGGCGCTGGTAGAAGCCGCCGCGTTTCATGACGGCATCGTTATTGCCCAGGTTAACGAACTGGTGGATGACGAATGCGATCTGCCGCGCGTGGATATCCCCGGTTCGTGGATTGACTACGTAGTCGTCGCGGATAAACCGTTCTTTATCGAGCCGCTGTTTACCCGCGATCCGCGCCTGATTAAACAGGAACATATCCTGATGGCGATGATGGCGATTAAAGGCATCTACGCCGAGCATCAGGTGCAATCCCTGAACCACGGGATCGGCTTTAACACCGCCGCCATCGAACTGCTGCTACCAACCTACGGCGAACAGCTCGGTCTGAAGGGTAAGATCTGTAAACACTGGACGCTGAATCCGCACCCGACGCTGATTCCGGCGATTGAAAGCGGCTGGGTAGAGAGCGTCCACTGCTTCGGCGGCGAGCTGGGGATGGAAGAGTACATTCGCGCGCGTCCGGATATCTTCTTTACCGGCGCCGACGGCTCCATGCGCTCCAACCGCGCCTTCTGCCAGCTGGCGGGACAGTATGCGGTAGATATGTTTATCGGTTCGACCCTTCAGGTTGACGGCTACGCTAACTCCTCCACGGTGACCCGCGGCCGCCTCTCCGGCTTCGGCGGCGCGCCGAATATGGGCCATGATCCGCACGGTCGCCGCCACGCCACGCCGGCATGGCTCAACATGATTACCGAACCGGACCCGATGCAGCGCGGTAAAAAGCTGGTGGTACAGATGGTGGAAACGTTCCAGGCGGGCGTGAAACCGACCTTCGTGGAAAAACTTGACGCCGTTGAAGTCGCCAAAACCTCCGGGATGCCGCTGGCACCGGTAATGATTTACGGCGATGACGTTACCCATGTACTGACCGAAGAAGGCATCGCCTATCTCTATCGGGCGGAAAGCCTTGAAGAGCGCCGGGCTATGGTAGCCGCCGTGGCCGGGATCACCGATATCGGTCTCGGCGTTGATGCCAAACGCGTGGCCGCACTGCGCCAAAGCGGCAAAGTCGTGTATCCGGAGGATATCGGTATCCGCCGCAGCGATGCCACCCGCTCCCTGCTTGCCGCCGGTAGCGTGGCCGATCTGGTTGAGTGGTCCGACGGTCTGTACAACCCACCGGCAAAATTCCGGAGCTGGTAATGAAAAAACTCTCTTCCCAGTTTGCTGAAACCCGGGCCCGCTGGCTGGCCCATACCGCCAGCGCCTGCCTCGTTGACGAGGCGCGACTCAGCCCTAAACCGGGCCTGGTCGATAGCCGCGGCAACGGCGCGCATCAGGATCTGAGCCTGGCGCTGATGGAGCGTTCAGCCCGCAGCCTGCAGCCAACGTTTCATGCGCTAGCCCAGCAGAGCTGGCTGCGGCCGGCGGACGTTGCCCTGCGTGAAACCGTTGGCCGGCTGGGCCGCGAAGGCGAAGCGCAGATGATGCAGGCGACTGCCGGGGTCAATACCCATCGCGGCGCTATCTGGGCGCTGGGCCTGCTGGTCAGCGCGACGGCGATGCTGGGAGGAGAGGGTCATGCACAGAGGATTGCGGAAACCGCCGCCGCCCTCGCCCGTCTGCCGGATGCCTGCGCGCCGAAAACTTTCAGTAAAGGCCTGCGCGCCAGCCGCCGCTGGCAGGTTCCGGGCGCGCGGGAAGAAGCGCAGCGCGCTTTTCCGCACGTCACTACCCTTGCCCTGCCGCAGCTATTGCGCAGCCGGGCCGAGGGAGCCAGTGAAGAGCAGGCCCGGCTTGATGCGCTGATGGCGATTATGACTTCGCTTAGCGATACCTGCGTGCTCTCCCGCGCCGGAATGGCGGGCCTTGAAGCGATGCGGCAAGGCGCTGGCGAGGTGCTGGCAGCGGGAGGATGTGCGACAGCCAGGGGACGCGCCGCGCTGGCGCGTCTTGATGCGCAGATGCTGGCGCAGAACGCCTCGCCGGGTGGCGCGGCGGATCTTCTTGCCGCCACCCTGTTTCTCGACCGGGTTTCCGCTTAACGCATTCAGAGGATGTTATGGAACAGATTAAATTGTCATTCCCTGCCAACCGCGCCTTCAGCGGCAAAGCGCTGGCAGGCGTTGTAGGCTCCGGCGATATGGAAGTGCTCTATACCGCCGGACAGAGCGATACGCTTAACGTAGAAATCACCACCTCCGTGGACAACAGCCAGGCGCGCTGGAACGCGCTATTCGAACGGCTGAGCCTGATTAACGGCCTGCCCGGCGGACAGCTGATCATCCACGACTTCGGCGCCACGCCCGGCGTCGCGCGGATCCGTATTGAACAGGTTTTTGAGGAGGTGGCTCATGCGTAACGATCGCAGCTTTATTGAACTCCGCGCTCGTGAACGCGCCCGCACCCTGCTGGATGACGGCAGCTATCGCGAACTGCTGGATCCTTTCGACGGCATCATGTCGCCGTGGCTCGGCGCGCAGGGCATCGTCCCGCAATCCGACGACGGTATGGTTGTTGCAAAAGGGACCATCAATGGCCAGCCGGCGGTGGTGATTGCCATTGAAGGTACCTTCCAGGGCGGCAGCATGGGTGAGGTCTCCGGCGCGAAAATGGCCGCCGCCCTTGAGCTGGCGGCGGAAGATAACCGCAACGGTATTCCCACTCAGGCCGTGCTGTGTCTGGAAACCGGCGGCGTGCGCCTGCAGGAAGCCAACCTGGGCCTTGCTGCCATCGCCGATATTCATGCCGCAATAGTCGACCTGCGCCGCTATACCCCGGTGGTCGGCATCGTTGCCGGCACCGTCGGCTGCTTCGGCGGAATGTCCATCGCCGCGGCGCTGTGTAGCTACCTGATTGTCACCCGTGAAGCGCGTCTGGGCCTCAACGGGCCGCAGGTTATCGAGCAGGAAGCGGGGATTGAAGAGTATGACTCCCGCGACCGTCCGTTTATCTGGAGCATGACCGGCGGCGAAATTCGCTACGCCAGCGGCCTGGTCGATGCCCTGGTAGGCGATGGTATCAACGCGGTGAAAAGCGCGATGAACGAGGCGATCGCCAAAGGCGTGCCCGCGCAGCATCGCAGCGACACATATGAAGATTTCCTGACCCGTTTGACCCGATTCGATACCCGCCAGCAGGCGGACACCGCGCAGATCAAACAGCTATTCGCCCGGGAGGTGAAATAATGAGCCAGTTCACTAATCGCGCCGCGCTGTGGCTAAATCAGCTGGCGCCGAATGCCCCGCTAATGACCGGTCTGTGCCCATCGGTGCAGGTTGCCGACGCCGATTTTAACGGTGAAAGCGCCCGTTTTATCGCCGTGGTACCGGATGCTAATAACCATTACCCACGCGCCGCTCAGGGTGAAGTTGGCCTGCTCGAAGGCTGGACGCTGGCAAAAGTGGTCAACGAAACCCTCGACGCCGATGCCGATAAAACGGTGAAGCGCCCGATTATCGCGGTTATCGATGTCCCCAGCCAGGCCTATGGCCGTCGCGAAGAAGCATTTGGTATTCATCAGGCGCTGGCTGGCGCCGCAGGCGCATACGCGAAGGCGCGTCTTGCCGGGCATCCGGTGATTGGCCTGATCGTCGGCAAAGCGATGTCCGGGGCGTTTCTCGCCCACGGCTACCAGGCTAATCGACTGATCGCGTTTAACGACGCCGGGGTACTGGTGCATGCGATGGGTAAAGAGTCGGCCGCGCGGATCACCCTGCGTACCGTTGAAGCGCTGGAGAAACTGGCGGCAACCATTCCGCCTATGGCCTATGACGTCAGCAACTACGCGACGCTCGGCCTGCTCTCCGCTCTGCTGGATATCAGTAATCCTGACGCACCGGACGCCCGCGATCTGACGCTGGTCACCGATACCCTGCGCGACGCCATCGCTGACGCCCGCCGGGATGCCTCACTGAAGTGCCGCCTTGGCGCGGAGAACCGCCGTAGTTCCCAACTAGTACGCGATCGCATGCGCGCCAGCTGGTAGTCAGTCCCTAAGTAGAAGAAAACCTGCCGGAAGCGGCCACCCGGGGCGCCATCGAGCGCTCCGGGAAGGAACCGCTTTTAGAAATTATAACAATCGCGCCAGTACTCTTTTTCATTTACAGGTGATATATGACTTATGTGATTATTCATGCCCTCGCGCCGATTTTTGTCATCATGCTGCTGGGCTTCTGGGCCGGCAAGGCCAAAATGGTCGATAACAAAAACGTCTCTTTACTCAATATTTTCGTGATGGATTTTGCCCTCCCCGCGACGCTGTTTAGCGCCACGGTGCAAACCCCATGGAACGGTATCGTCGCGCAATCGCCGCTGGTACTGGTACTGACCGGGGCCATGTGGATTACCTATGCGGCCATCTACTTCCTCGCTACCCGCGTATTCAAGCGCTCGCCGCAGGATGCCGCCGTGTTGACCCTGACCGTAGCGCTGCCTAACTACGCCGCCCTTGGTCTGCCGATTCTGGGCAGCGTGCTCGGCGAAGGCGCATCAACATCCCTCTCCGTCGCCGTTTCCATCGCTTGCGGCTCGGTACTGATGACGCCGTTCTGTCTGCTGATTCTGGAGCGTGAAAAAGCGCTTGCCGCCGGCGAGAACAGCGGTTCGACGCTGGCGATGCTGCCGGTACTGATGTGGCGTTCAGTGAAAAAACCGATAGTCTGGGGGCCTCTGCTGGGGGTTGTCCTTTCGGCGATCGGTCTCAAAATGCCGGATCTGCTGCTGGCCTCTATTAAACCGCTGGGCCTGGCGGCGACCGCCGCGGCGCTGTTCCTGACCGGTGTCATTCTGTCGGCGCGTAAGCTGCAGCTCAATGCGCTGATTGCCACTTCCACTCTCGTCAAACTGCTGGTTCAGCCGTTTATCGCCTGGGGTCTGGTGATGCTGCTGGGGCTGCACGGTTCTATCGCCATTACCGCCATTCTGATGATTGCGCTGGCGGCCGGTTTCTTCGGCGTGGTCTTCGGCAACCGCTTTGGCGTACAGTCGCCGGATGCGGAAGCGGTGCTGCTGTTAAGCTCGGTTCTGTGTATCCTGTCGCTGCCGCTGTTTATCACTTTAACTTCAGGGATCTAACCATGCTATCAACGCCGCGTCCTCACGATTTAGTCTGGTTGAATAGTGCCGCCGCGCTGGAGGCGATCGAGGAACATTGGGTCGCTCAGCACTGGCGCACCAGCCTGCCGGTGGTGGTACGACGCGACGTTGACATCAGCGCCCGCATTCCGGTAGGCGTGCGGGGCATGAAGCGCGAACAGCGCGCTGCGGGGTGGGTACGGAGGGAGAATATCGTCCGAACCATTACCCCGGAAACGCTCGCCGATCGCCTGCTGCTTCTGCGTTCGCCGTTTGTCTCTCAGCCGCCGGTACAGGCGGCGATATCACTGACCTTGCACGACTGGCCGTGGCGCTGGGGCATTACCGGCAGTACCGGCTATGCGCTGGCCACCGAAATTCCCGTGCTTCACGCCGCCAGCGATCTCGATCTGCTGATCCGCGCGCCGCAGCCGCTCGACCGCGAAGCGCTGCTCGCCTGGCAGTCCCGCGTCGCCCGTCTGCCCTGCCGGGCGGATACCCAGGTCGAAACGCCCGCAGGGGCATTCGCGTTAAACGAGTGGCTGCGAGATGGCCGCGCCCTGCTGAAAACGTCCCGCGGCGCGCGCCTGACCGCTACGCCATGGAACAGGGAGGAAGCATGAAAATTCTCTTTACCTTTCCCGGTCAGGGAAACCAGCGGCCGGATATGCTCGCCGCCCTTCCCGACCGCCAGAACATCCTTGCCGAGGCGCGTACCGTGCTCGGCGATGAAGTAGACCATTTAGATACCGCCGCTGCGTTAAAACATACCCGTGCAGTGCAGCTGTGCTTGCTGATCGCAGGCGCAGCCTGGGCGCGGGAGCTACAGCGTCAAGGTGTGAAGCCGGACATAGTCAGCGGCCTGTCGATAGGGGCTTTCCCGGCGGCGGTCATTGCCGGCGCGCTGGATTTCACCGACGCCCTGCGGCTGGTGGCGCTGCGCGGCGATTTAATGGAGCAGGCTTATCCCCACGGCTACGGGCTTACCGCGATTATGGGCCTGACGCTCAACCGCGTGGAAAAGCTGATTGCCGATAGCGACCTCTATATTGCCAACCTTAACGCTGAAACGCAGATTGTCATTGCCGGACGCGACGACGAGATGGCCCGCGTGGCTCAGCTGGCGCTGGCGGCTGGCGCCAGTAAAGCTCAGCGGCTGGCGGTTAGCGTCCCTTCCCACTGCGCGCTGCTGAATGAACCGGCGGCTAAGCTGGCAAAAGCCTTCGCTGACGTCACGCTGCAACGACCGTGCTATGCGTATCTGAGCGGCTCCACGGCGCGCGTTTTATGGGACCCATTAAAAATCGCCGACGATCTGGCGCTGAATATGGCGCGAACCGTGCGCTGGCAGGAAGCGATGATCGCCGCTGATGAACGGGACGCGCGGCTGGCAATCGAGATGCCGCCCGGCGGGGTGCTAACCTGCCTCACCCGCCAGGCGGGCTGGCGAGGAGAGAGCATTTCGCTGGAGCGCAGCGGTATCGACGTCGCCCGTCACCTGGCAAACCGGCTTAATGGCTAAGGCTGCGGGCGTACATCCGCCCTTCCGCCGCCAGCGCCAGCAGGTCGGCGTCGCGCTCGCGATGGTGTGAGTAGACAATGGAGATCAGCTGGCGCATCTGATAGGGCTCCGCCAGCTTCAACAGCTGAACGTCATTTTCATACACCTTTTTCATTCGTCCCGGCAGTAGCGCAAAGCCCACGCCCGCCTGCACCAGGCTAATCATCGAAAAAATATCGTTAACCCGGGTGACGATTTCAGGTTGAAATCCCGCCACCTGAAAAGCGTCCTGAAATCCGGCATAGGTGGCAAACCCTTCCGCCAGAGAAACGAATTTACGCCGCGCATAGTCGCGCAGCTCGGCGGGCGTTGAGGTGTCCAGTTGTTCCGTCGCCGGGGCGGCAAGAAAGATATCATCCTCAAACAGCGGGACCACATCAAAAGCTGAATTGTTGAATTCACCTTCGTTGGTGGCGATCAGGATCGCATCGAGCGCGTCATCTTCCAGCATATCCAGCAGCATCTGATTGGAACCCATGGTGAGATCCAGTTCCAGTTCCGGCCGCCGCAGCTTCATGCCCATAATAATGCGCGGTACGGTTTCAAGGGTCAGAGAGTAAAGCGTGCCGATTCGCAGCCGCCCTTGTCCGACACCCGCAACTTTACGCGTGGCTTCCAGTCCGCGGGTCATCAGGCTGATCACGTCCTGGCAGTACTCCAGCAGCGTCCACGCCGCCGGGAGGGGCAGCAGGTTGCGCCCTTTGTGAATAAACAGCGGGCAGCCAACGCCCTCTTCCAGCGTATGCAGCGCCCGGTGGACGCTGACGCCGCTCAGCTGCATTGATTCTGCGGTTCGGGCAATATTGCCCTTTGCCATAAACATCATAAATACCGACAGCTTGCGGAAGGTGATGTCCTGATTAATATCGTCTTTCATTGCCCCGGGCTCCGCTTTTCGGTCTTCATTCGCATTTTCTCTTGTGATTTCAAGACAGTATAACCGCAATTCACAATTGAAGGATTAGCCGGAAGGGGGATATCGCCGGGGGAAGAGATTTTAGCAATTTAGCGTTTTCGCCGGGGCAGCGAAGAGAGGCCAGTAGGCCCGGTGAGGCGTCAGCCGCCACCGGGCAATGTCAACGACGTGGGCTTACAGCGCCATATCGTGCTGCGGCGATGTTTCCGCCTTCGGCTCTGCCGGTTTGGCGGTCATTACCGGAGCGGAGACGTTCATTTCAATCACCGGCGGTTTGGTGAGCTGTAGCGCCGCTGCGGTATCATCCCACACCTGCTGGGTCAGCGCGACGTTGCCGTTCAGCTTCTGGCCATAGCTCGGTACGATATCGCGAATGCGGCTCTGCCATTCCGGGGAATTAAACTGCGCCGGGAACATCTGCTTGATCACGTTCAGGGCAATCGGCGCGGCGGTGGAAGCCCCCGGCGAAGCGCCCAGCAGCGCGGAGATGGTTTTCTGTTCATCCACCACCACTTCGGTACCCAACTTCAGTACGCCGCCCTTCTCGGCATCTTTTTTGATGATCTGCACGCGCTGGCCAGCCTGAATCAGCTTCCAGTCCTCTCTGCGCGCGCCAGGATAGTACTCTTTCAGCGCGGCAAAGCGGTCATCGTCGCTGAGCATCACCTGGCTGATGAGGTATTTCACCAGGTCAAAGTTATCCAGACCGACATGAGTCATCGGCAGCACGTTACTGGTAGTCGTGGTGCTCAGCAGGTCGAGGAAGGAACCGTTTTTCAGGAACTTAGTTGAGAAGGTCGCAAACGGCCCAAACAGCACCACGCGCTTGCCGTCGAGGAAGCGGGCATCAAGGTGCGGCACCGACATCGGCGGCGCGCCAACCGAAGCCTGACCGTAAACTTTTTGACGATGCTCGTTGGTTACTGCCGGGTTTTCGGTCATCAGGAAGGAGCCGCCCACAGGGAAACCGGCGTAGTTATCCGCCTCCGGAATACCGGTTTTTTGCAGTAATTTCAGAGCACCGCCGCCGGCGCCGATAAATACGTATTTCGCATCGATCGCCCGCTCTTCGCCGCTATTAACGTTTTTGATTGTCACGTGCCAGGAATTATCAGCATTGCGTTTAAAGGCGGTCACTTCAGAAGACGTTTGCAGGGTGAAGTTGTTATTTTTCTTCAGACTACCGATCAGCTGACGGGTTATTTCCCCATAGTTTACGTCGGTACCCACCGGTGTCCAGGTCGCCGCCACGCGCTGCTGCGGATCGCGACCTTCCATGACCAGCGGCGCCCACTGTTTTATTTGTTGGTGATCGGTGGAGAATTTCATCCCCTGGAATAAGGTCGTTTGCTGCAGCGCGGCATAGCGCTTTTGCAGATAATCCACGTTATCGCCCCAGACAAAACTCATATGCGGGGTGGAGTTAATAAAGGAGTGCGGATCGTGCAAAATGCCGCGCTTGACCTGCGCCGTCCAGAACTGGCGGGAGATCATAAATTGTTCGTTAATATCCAGCGCTTTGCTGACGTCAATGGTGCCATCCGGGCGTTCCGGCGTATAGTTCAGCTCCATATTCGCGGAGTGCCCGGTACCGGCATTGTTCCAGCCGTTAGAGGACTCCAGGGCGACGCCATCCAGCTTCTCAACCATGACCTGATTCCAGTCCGGCTGTAACTCATGCAGCCAGGTTCCCAGCGACGCGCTCATGATGCCGCCGCCGATCAGCAGGAAATCGGTTTTTTTCGAGGTATCGTCATTTGCGAAGGTCGCCGAGCTGACGAACATCGCTAATGCGGTCATAGATATAATCGTATTTTTAATTGCAGGCATAATAGAAATATCACATAGCACAAGTGTAATAAGAGCCTGCATATTAACGCACTTTTACTTTATTTTAAAATGTCATTTACACATTCGCACGCATAGCTAATTATTGTTAACCTGGTTTTTTAACTTAAAAAAGTAAAATATTGCCCAAAGCAATAAATATGCATCGGATGGTATATTTACAACCCGCAAAATTAAATCAGAGTAAACGGATGGTTAGTGAGGAATAAAATTGCCGTACCGGAGGAATGATATTGCCTTCATCGGCGCGTATTGCGCAAATACGCGCCGCCAGGTTAAGTTCAGGCCACCGGCTGCGCTGCCCGTAGCGCAATCCGCAGACTGTCGTTATGCTCTGCCAGCAGCTCGCGCGCCTGCCAGGCATCCAGCCCGCTGAGAAGCATCAAGATTGCCGTCCGGCAGTGCTGATTGCAGCTGGCCAGCGCGGCTTTGGCCTCACTGCGCGAGCACGCCGTCGCCGCCATTACGATGGCAATCTGCCGCTCGGCCCAGCGCGGCGTGCTGGCCTGCAGATCGACGCGCAGGTTTTCATACACTCGCCCGCTACGAATAGCCAGCCCGGTGGTCAGCATATTGAGGATCTGTCGCTGCGCAATTTGCGCCTTCGGATTGCCAAAGCCAGCCACCGCTTCCGGCCCGGTTTGCGGGGCGATAATAATATCCGCCAGCTGGGCGGCTTCGCTATTGGCCTGCTGCGTCAGAACCGCAATTGGCGCGCCCAGCGACCAGGCATGGCGCATCGCCCCCCAGACCCACGGCGTCTTGCCGCTTACCGTCAGCGCCAGCAGCATATCCTGGTTGCTGAACTGTAACGCCTGTAGTTCAAAGGCGCCAAGATCGTAATCATTCGCTGCGGTTTCCATCTCCTGCAGCGCAGCGGCAGGGCCGCCGGCGATAAGTCCGACCAGCGAATGTTTCCCCTCCGGCGTAAACTCACTTACCGTCTGCACGGCGGCACGACCTGACGCCCCGGCACCGATAATCACCAGTCGCCCTCCCCGACTCAGCGTCGCCGTGGCGTTATCAATCAGACGCGCGATCTCCGGCAAACATGCTTCGACCGCTTCGGCAATCTGCCGATCGTCCTTATTCAGCAGCGTCAGCATATCGAGGGTGGCAAGACTCTCTATATGGGTAGTTTCAGGGTGGCGTCGTTCCATCATTGAAGCGGTTGGCTTACTGCTCATAAAAACCTCCGTTTAGAACCGAAAGAACCTTCGGGGGCGAAAGCGCTGGCCTGCGGCAAACCCTTTCATTGACCATGGCTATTAATTGCAGTGTAAAGCTTTCATGACGCGCTTTACCGCCACGGGAGTCACAGTTTTGCCCCCCTGAAGCCATTCAGCCATCGACTGGTCGTTATTCAGGCAATGGTCCGTTGAGCACAATGATTTTTAGCCAGGTAAATATCCGGCACGCTTCGCCCGCAGGAAACATCCGGAATAAACCCCAACGCGATCTTCAACGCTGGCGTATCAGAGTTATTTGGCTTTTATTACACGGCTTTATGAAAGCCACGCATTCAGCGATAATACGCATCTAACCGTTTTATCCTGGGGTCGGTATGAATGAATTAGCGCAGCAGGCAGCGCCCGCGCGTAAACGCCCGATGAGTATGAAGCTGAGCACCGCCGTGACCTTAATGATTGGCAGCGTCATCGGTTCCGTATTGATTCTGGTCTACGCCCTGTGGTTTATGCAGATAAGCGGCGCAACCCGCGATGGCGTCAAGGATACGGCGCTGGCGGTGGCGCGGACGCTGGCCGACTCCCCGGAAGTTAAGCGGGGTCTGACGCTGCCGCCTGAACGCGGAATCATTCAGCCGCTGGCTCTGGCCGTCAGCAAACGCAATGGCCTGCTGTTTGCCGTCGTGACCGATATGGACGGGATTCGCTACTCGCATCCTGATGGCCAGATTATCGGCAAACCCTTTATCGGCGATGACATCCTGCCTACGCTGAAGGGCAAAGAGAATGTAGCCGTCAATCACGGCGTGCTGGCCCCCGCGCTGCGGGTATTCACCCCGGTCTTTGACGATAGCCGCCGGCAAATCGGCGTGGTGGCGATTGGTATTTCGCTGAGCAAAGTCGATACGCAGATCGCCGACAGCCGCTGGGATGTGCTCCTCACCGTACTGTTCAGCGCGCTGGTTTGCGCCGTCGGTACCTGGAGCCTGGTTCGCGGCCTGAAGCGCGTTCTGCTGGGCCTCGAGCCGCAGGAGATCTCAACGCAGTTCCAGCAACGCCAGGCGATGCTGCATTCATTAAAAGAGGGGGTGGTGGCGGTAGATGCCGACGGCAAGGTGACGCTGATTAACCCCGCCGCGCGCGACGTTCTGTTTAGCGGCCCTGGACGCGATATCGCGCAAACGCCGCTGCTGGCTGATTTGCAGGAAGTTTTACATACCGGCGAGCCGATCTACGATCGGGAGCTCGGCTGTAATGGTCTGCTGCTGATCAGTAATACGGTGCCGGTCCGCAGTCAGGATGAGGTGGTCGGCGCGATTAGTACCTTCCGCGACAAGACCGAAGTCAGCCAGCTGCTGCAGCGGCTTGACGGGATGGTGAACTATGTCGACGCCCTGCGCACCACCTCACATGAGTTTATGAACAAGCTGCACGTAATTCTCGGCCTGTTGAATATGAAAAGCTACGATAAGCTGGAAGAGTACGTGCTGCAGACCGCCCACACCTATCAGGCGGATATCGGCGAAATCCAGCATCGGATCAAATCGCCAGTGGTGGCCGGCTTTTTGATCGGCAAAATACAGCGCGCCAAGGAGCGAGGTTTTACCCTCACCCTTGCCGAAGAGAGCCTGGTGCCGGACTGCCCGAATGAAAAACAGGTCACCGTGCTGGTCACGGTGCTGGGCAACTTAATCGAGAACGCGCTGGATGCTATGAGCGGCCAGGCCGAAGGCGAAGTCGGCCTGCTGCTGCATTATCAGAACGGCTGGCTGAGCGGCGAAGTCAGCGATGATGGCCCCGGCATCCCGGCAGAGTTTATCGAGGATATTTTTAATAAAGGCTTCTCCACCAAAGGCGAAAATCGCGGCGTCGGGCTGTTTCTCGCCAGCCAGCAGCTTCGTGAACTGGGCGGGTCGCTGGCCGTGGAATCCGAGCCCGGTGTGTTTACCCAATTTTTTGTTCACCTCCCCTGGGACAGTAAAAGGAAAAGTGCGTGATAAATGTATTAATTGTTGACGATGATGCCATGGTTGCTGAACTGAACCGCCTGTACGTGGGACGAGTCAGCGGCTTCCGCTGTAGCGGCACTGCGTCTACGTTGAGTAAAGCCAGGGAGATGATTAACGACAAGGATCTGGAGATAGACCTGGTGCTGCTGGATGTCTATATGCAGCAGGATAGCGGCCTGGATCTGCTGCCCGCTATCCGCGCCTCGGGACGGGCCATCGACGTGATTATGATCACCTCAGCCGCTGACGCCGCGACGGTTCAGGCTTCTATGCGCTACGGCGTGGTGGACTATCTGATCAAACCCTTCCAGTTTCCGCGTTTTGAAGAGGCGCTGACCGCCTGGCGCGAAAAACGTAAGCTGATGACCGGTCAACCCTATTACGAACAAGCGGACGTTGACCGGCTGCTGCACGGCAATGTGCCGGATGCCGCGGATGCCCGTAAATTGCCGAAAGGCTTAACCCCCCAGACGCTGCGTACCCTCTGTCAGTGGATTGATGCCCACCCGGACGTGGAGTTTTCCACCGACGAACTGGCGGCGGCGGTGAACATATCTCGGGTCTCGTGCCGTAAATACCTGATTTGGCTGGCGCAAATTAACATTCTCTATACCAGCATTCATTATGGCGCCACCGGACGTCCGGTGTATCGCTATCACCTGATAGCCGAGCAATACAATCTGCTTAAGCAGTACAGTCACTAAGCCGGTAGCCGTCATCCAGCAGCTGAAAGCGGAACCGGCGCTGTGAAGAGAGGATAACGTCGCGGTTTTTGGTAACGAAAATCGCTTCGATATCCTCACGCTGGCGCAGGGCCGCGCAGCCTTTCTCGACGCCAAGGCCATAAATCAGGGTCGTCCAGATATCGCCGTCCAGCGAGTCGGCGGAAATAATGGTTACGCTTTCCAGCTCATTATCCAGCGGATAACCGCTGCGCGGATCGAGTATATGGTGCCAGCGTTTGCCATCCTGCTCGAAATAGCGTTCGTAAATGCCCGAGGTCACCACCGACTGCCCCGCCACCGCAATGCTGCCGATCAGCGCATCCGCCGCTGAGTACGGCTTTTTCAGCCCGATAGACCACTCACCGAGCGTGTGGACGTTGCCGCCGAGATTAATCAGCGCGGCGTTTATGCCTTGCTGCTGCAAATAGTCGCGCACCCGATCGGCGATATAGCCTTTGGCAATGGCCCCAAGATCGATCTCCATCCCCGTCCGCGCAAGGTAGACGCTGCTGGCGGCATCATCGAGGATCACATCCTGCGGACGCGTTAGCGCCAGTCGGGCGGCAATATCGGGTGCCGCGGGCACGCTGCGGCCCTGAAAGCCGATGCGCCACAGCTTCACCAGCGGGCCAATCGCCAGATTAAACGCGCTGTCGCGCACCATGCTGGCGGCTTTGGCGCATTTGATCAGCGCGTAGACCGGACGGCTTACCGTCACCGGATGCCGCCCGGCGGCCTGGTTGATATCCATCACCTGGGAGTGCGCGCGGTTAACGGTGAAAAGATCTTCGTAGCCCTTAATCAGCTGAAAAACGCGTGAAGCGAGCGGTTCATCGTGAACATAGAGCTTGAGGAGAATGGGCGAACCCATCAGCACGGCGGAGTAGCTGTAGACGCGGTTGTCGGACATATCATACTCCTGAGAGATAAGAAGCCGGGCCGTCTATTTGCCAGCCCGGCAGGTGTCGCTGACGCTTAACCTCTGGCGCGTTTCGCCGCCTGATGGCCCGCGAGGGTACCGAAGATAATGATATCGGCCACTGCGTTACCGCCGATGCGGTTACCGCCGTGGATGCCGCCAACCACTTCACCTGCGGCAAAAGCGCCCGCAATCGGCTGTTGACCGGCGTTCAATACCGCGGTTTCCGTATTGATGGTCACGCCCCCCATCGTGTGGTGAACCCCCGGGGCGATGCGAATCGCATGGTACGGGCCTTCATTAATCGGCGCGCGCAGCGCGGTAGTGCGGCCAAAATCATCGTCATGCTGTTTTTCAACAAAGCCATTATAGCGTTCCAGCGTATTGAGGAAGGCATGGTAATCCATCCCCAGTTTCTCCGCCAGCTGGCGCGGCGAGCTGGCGCTGGTGACGAAACCTTTAGCAATGTACTCGTCGGCGGCTTTGTTTTTCGCCCGGACGTGCTCGTCAAAGATGATATAAGCGAAGTGCTCCGGCAGCGCGATAATCGCGGCGGAAACCTTATCGCGGGTCTCCATTTCGTTGAAGAAGCGGTTGCCCTGCTGGTTCACCAGAATCGCCCCGCCGCCGCGGATCGACTCGGAAATCAGATACGAGGTTTGCTGCTCGACGGTCGGGTGAATCTGGATTTCGCTCATATCCACCGTCCCGGCCCCGATGCGTTCAAGCAGCGCGATACCGCCGCCGGTCGCCCCTCTATGGTTGGTGGTCACGAAGCCGGCCAGATCCGGGCGGTATTTCACCACCATCGCGCTGTTGGCGCTGAAGCCGCCGGTAGCCACGACAATGCTCTTCGTCTGTACCACAACGGTTTCTTTTTCATCGTTAAGCAGGCGTACGCCGCTCACCTCATCGTCGGTCATCAGGATCTCTTCAACCGACGTATCCAGCAGGACATCGATCCCGCGTTTAGTGATATTACGCACCAGGCCGCTGATCAGGTAGCCGCCGACCGCCGACCCGTCGCGCGGACGGTGGGTGCGGTCGATGCTCATCCCGCCGGTAGTGGTGATATCGTTAAGCATAATGCCGCGACGCGCCAGCCACTCAATGGCTTCCGGCGCATTTTCCACGAAGCGGCGCAGCAGCTGCGGGTCGTTTTTGTTCTTACCGCCTTTCAGCGTTTCCTGGTAAAACAGCTCTTTGCTATCTTCAATACCTTTCACGCGCTGGAAGCGGGTCTCTGCGGCGTTCATCCCGGCTGAAGCTTTAATCGTGTTGCCGCCAATGGTCGGCATTTTTTCAACGATCAGCACGCTCGCGCCTTCATCGTGCGCCTGAATCGCCGCCGCCAGCCCGGCTCCGCCGCTGCCAACCACCACCACATCGTAGCTTTTCGGCGCCGCATCGCCCGCGCCCTCTTCAGCGGCCAGCGCTTTACTGGACTTCAGCATCGCTTTGGACACCGCTTTTTTCACCGCTTCGCTCTGGCTGGTTGCGCCGGAAATCGCATCCACGTGCGGGGTATTAGCACTGAGAATACGTTCGCGGATCTCTTCAAAGCTGGTGGTGAACTCGACGGTCTGCACCGGGCTTGCCGCCAGCTCGATATCGGCGATGCGGTCGTTTTCAAGGCTGACGTTGATAACCAGCTCGTTGGCGTCGTCCTGAACTGTTTCGACGAACATCCCCGGTTTGAATTTGGCGTCGCCCATGCTCATATCGCGGATCATTGCCTCCACCAGCGAGAAGCGCCACAGCGGTTCCGGGATGTTCAGAGCTTCACGCTGGGTGCTGTCAATAAACAATTCCAGCTCTTCGCCGGCGGCAATGCGCGCCGCCCAGTCAGGGTAAGCAATGCAGGCACGTCCCACCGCCATCAGATCATAGCCATGATCCAGCCCCTGCTCCGCATCGGCTGCGTTAACGACCCCGCCCACGCCCATCACCGGCACCTGAGCCAGGGTTTCAGAGCGCATGGCGCAATATTTTTCAATTAGCGGCGTGGGATCGGTGGTATCGACAATCGACGGGCGCAGCGTTGCGCCAACGGAGAAGTGGAGATAATCCACGCCGCGGGCGGCCAGCTTTTCCAGCAGATACAGGGTGTCATCAAAACGGATGCCCGGGACTTCCATCTCTTCCGGGGAGAAACGATAGCCGATGATAAAGGCATCGTCGGCGTACTGGCGGGCCATTTTATGAGTGATATCCAGCACTGCCAGCGGGAATTTCGCTCGATTGTCGCGGCTGCCGCCCCACTCGTCGTCGCGCTGGTTAGAGTTTGGCGAATAAAATTGCTGGATCAGATAGGTATTCGCGCCGTGAATTTCTACGCCGTCGAACCCGGCCAGAATGGCGCGGCGCACGCCGTCGCCAAACTTCGCGATCATGCCTTCAACTTCATCACCGCTCAGCGCGCGCGGCGTCGCAGCGCCATCGCGCGGCGCGGCAATGGCGCTGGGCGCGACCGGCTGGCGTCCGCCGATAAGCTGCGGATCGACCATCCGGCCGCCGTGGTAAATCTGCAGAATCGCTTTTGAGCCTTCCGCTTTGATAGCGGCGGCGATTTTCGCCAGTCCGGCTATTTTTTCATCGTTATCGATGCCGATAGCGCCCGGGAACGCCAGGCCGTAATCATCGATAAAGCAGCATTCAACAATGATGGTGCCGATACTGCCGGCGCGAGCGCGATAGTACTCCACCAGTTCGCTGGTTACGGTTCCGTCAAAATAACCGGTACAGGTTGTCATCGGCGCCATTAACAGGCGGTTTTTAAGCTCGGTACCGTTCGGTAAAGTAAAAGGACGCAAAATTCGTGGATAACTGGTCATAATGACGCTCCAGATTATAAATATTAAAAATTGAGAATCAGGCGACGGAATTGTTTTTGCTTGTATTTAGTAATCCCTTAAGTCATGCCCATAATATAGCGCTTTTTTTAGTTACCAAAGATATTACGTTAGTTAAAAAACTATTTAATACCAGCAATAACACCAATACCTCCTTTGTATTATTAATTAAAAATAAATTATTCACAAAAACAGGACTAATCATAACAATCAGGAAACCATTGTTAACATGAGCCCCCACCAGGAAACCAATAAATACACATATATTTCAACAAGATAAATTTTAATTACTTTATCGCGCTCAATTTATATTTAACATCTATCTATATTTCATACAAATAAACACTTCACTAAACAGGGTTATTAGAGATAATAAAAATTTGCTCAACAACCCGCTTTTTTTGATCTCAATCAATTGCAATACCGCATGAAAGCGCAATATATAAATAACCAATCTTTTTAATTTAGCGCCCAACAAAAAGCGTTAAATAATGGTCATCGGCATAACCAGAATCGACGATTAATAATTAAAGTAAGTTTTGCAACTAAAGAAATCGAAAGGTTGGTCGGTGACAAAACCCAATTTTTAACTACTTGCAGATACTCATTATGAAAGAGAAAAAGACAACCATACCGCCTGCCGGTGCAGCCCCCCAGGCTGCTTATAAACGTCTACTGATGATGGCGATGCCCATTATCGTTGCCGTCCTGCTGTTGTTCATCCCGGTGCCCGAGGGCCTGCCCCCTTACGCCTGGCACTACTTTGCCATTTTCGTCGGCGTCATCGTCGGTCTAATCTTTGAACCGCTGCCCGGCGCGGTCATCGGTATTACCGGCGTGGTGGTGATTGCCCTGTGCAGCCAGTGGCTGCTGTTCAGTCCTGAACAGCTCGCCGCACCCGGCTTTAAGCTTGCCGGCGCCTCCTTTAAATGGGCGGTGAGCGGTTTCGGTAACTCCACCGTGTGGCTGATCTTCGGCGCCTTTATGTTTGCCGCAGGCTACGATAAGACCCAGTTTGGCCGCCGTCTGGCGCTCATTCTGGTGAAATATCTTGGCCGCCGTAGCCTGACGCTGGGCTACGCCATCACCTTCGCCGATCTGCTACTGGCGCCGTTCACCCCCTCCAACACCGCGCGCAGCGGGGGGACCATCTACCCGATTATCGCTAACCTGCCGCCGCTTTATGGCTCAAAACCCAATGACCCAAGCGCGCGCCGCATCGGCTCCTACCTGATGTGGGTGGCGATCACCGCCGCCTGTATCACCAGCTCGATGTTTCTCTCAGCTCTGGCGCCGAACCTGCTGGCTCTGGCGCTGGTGAAAAGCATTGTTGGCATCAATATCTCCTGGGGCACCTGGTTTATCGCTTTCCTGCCGCTGGGTATCCTGCTGATTCTGGCAATGCCGCTGCTGGCCTACTGGTTCTATCCGCCAGAAGTCAAAGTCAACGATGAAGTGCCGCTGTGGGCCGCCCGCGAGCTGGAAAAACTTGGCCGCCTGTCGCGCAATGAAATCCTGCTGCTGGTCTTCGTCTGCTTCGCGCTGATGATGTGGATCTTCGCCGCCGAGTGGATTGAACCGGCGCTGGCCGCCCTGCTGGTTATCGTGCTGATGCTATGGACCGGCGTACTCTCATGGAACGATATCACCAGTAATAAAGCGGCATGGAATACCTTCGCCTGGTTTGCGACCCTGGTGGCGCTGGCCGACGGTCTCTCCTCCACCGGCTTTATCGCCTGGCTGGGTAAAGAAGGCGGCGCGCTAATGAGCGGCATCTCTCCGGGCGTGGCTACCGTTATCCTCCTGCTGGCGTTCTATCTGCTGCACTATCTGTTTGCCAGTACCACCGCCCACACCACCGCGCTGCTGCCGGCGATGCTGACTATCGCCTCCACCATCCCGGGTATGAACATGCAGGTCTTCGTGCTGCTGATGGTGACCTCGCTCGGCGTGATGGGGATTATTACCCCCTACGGTACCGGCCCCAGCCCGATTTACTACGGCAGCGGCTATCTGCCGACCAAAGACTACTGGCGTCTTGGTACGATTTTCGGCGCCATCTTCCTGGCTGCCCTGCTGCTGATTGGCTATCCGTGGATGTCCATGATGTTCTGATTCATAACCGTCGGGGCCAACTCCGGCGGTTTTACTCTTAGGGAGCAAAGCAATGTCGACTAAACCTTTTGTCTATCAGGAAGCCTTTCCGTTAGCGCAAGATAAGACTGAATACTATCTGCTGAGCAAGGATCACGTTTCCGTGACCGAGTTCGAAGGCCAGGAGATCCTCAAAATCGATCCTCAGGCCCTCACTCTGCTGGCGCAGCAGGCCTTCCACGATGCGGCATTTATGCTGCGGGTGGATCATCAGAAACAGGTCGCGCAAATCCTTCTCGACCCTGAAGCCAGCGACAACGATAAATACGTGGCGCTGCAGTTTCTGCGCAATTCTGAAATCGCGGCGAAAGGCGTGCTGCCCACCTGCCAGGATACCGGTACGGCGATTATTATGGGCAAGAAAGGCCAGCGCGTATGGACCGGCGGCGGCGATGAGGCGGCCCTCGCCCGCGGCGTCTATAACACCTATACCGAAGACAACCTGCGCTATTCGCAGAACGCCGCGCTGGATATGTATAAAGAGGTCAACACCGGCACCAATCTTCCGGCGCAGATTGATCTCTATAGCGTTGACGGCGACGAATATAAATTCCTCTGTATGGCCAAAGGCGGCGGCTCGGCCAACAAAACCTATCTGTATCAGGAAACCAAGGCGTTAATCACCCCGGCGAAGCTGAAAAACTATCTCGTCGAGAAAATGCGCACGCTCGGCACGGCCGCCTGTCCACCGTACCATATTGCCTTTGTGATTGGCGGCACCTCGGCAGAGGCCACGCTGAAAACCGTTAAGCTGGCCTCAACGAAGTATTACGACGGTCTGCCGACCGAAGGCAACGAGCACGGCCAGGCCTTCCGCGATATTCAGCTGGAAAATGAGCTGCAGCTCGCAGCGCAAAACCTCGGCCTCGGTGCGCAGTTCGGCGGTAAATATTTCGCTCACGATATTCGCGTCATCCGCCTGCCTCGCCACGGCGCGTCGTGCCCGGTAGGCATGGGCGTCTCCTGTTCAGCGGATCGCAATATCAAAGCCAAAATCAACCGCCACGGTATCTGGATTGAGAAACTGGAGAGCAATCCGGGCCAGTATATTCCTGAACACCTGCGCCAGCAGGGTGAAGGCAGGGTCGTCAGCATTAACCTTAATCAGCCGATGAGCGAGATTCTGGCTCAGCTTTCCGCCCACCCGGTTTCAACGCGTCTGACGCTCAACGGTACCATTATTGTGGCCCGCGATATCGCCCACGCGAAGCTGAAAGAGCTTATCGATAACGGTGAGGAACTGCCGCAGTACGTTAAAGATCATCCGATTTACTACGCGGGCCCCGCGAAAACTCCGGAAGGCTATGCGTCAGGCTCCCTTGGCCCGACTACCGCTGGCCGTATGGATTCCTACGTTGATCTGCTGCAATCCCACGGCGCAAGCATGGTCATGCTGGCCAAAGGCAACCGCAGCCAGCAGGTGACCGACGCCTGCCGCAAGCACGGCGGTTTTTACCTCGGCAGCATCGGCGGCCCGGCTGCGGTACTGGCGCAGCAGAGTATTAAGAGCCTGGAGTGCGTGGCCTGGCCGGAACTGGGTATGGAAGCCATCTGGAAAATCGAAGTGGAAAACTTCCCGGCATTTATTCTGGTGGATGACAAAGGCAACGATTTCTTCCAGCAGATCCAGAATAAGCAGTGCGCGGGCTGTTCACAGCAAAGAGGGTGATATTACCCGCCCCTGGCGGCGGGTCACTGTCGAAGGCCGTCGCATGACGGCCTGAGATGAGCGACAAACCTGCCGGGTGGCGGCTAAACAGCATCCATCTCATCAAACACCTGCTGCGCCAGATGCATCGTCGCGTTGGCCGCGGGCAGGCCGCAGTAAAGCGCGGAGTGCATAATTAACTCTTTTAACTCATCGCGGGTAACACCGTTATTAAACGCCGCCCGCAGATGCATTTTCAGCTCAGCCTCGCGATTCAGGGCAATCAGCATGGCGATGGTGATCATACTGCGGGTATGGTGACCGAGCCCCGGTCGGGTCCAGGTCTCTCCCCAGGCGTAGCGGGTAATGAAGTCCTGGAACTCTTCATTCAGCGGCGTCAGCTTTTGCAGCGTCTTATCGACATGCGTATCGCCAAGCACCTTACGACGAACCGTCATTCCCTGCTGATAACGCTGTTTATCGTCCATGCTGTTGTTCCCCCTCAATAAAGCCCAGCAGCGCCGAACTGAACGCCCGCGGCGCTTCGATATTTGATAAATGCGATGCCGCCAGCACCACGACCTCAGAGGCCGCGATCTGCTGATGCAGAAAGTTCGCATCGGCCACTGTAGTGACAGGGTCACTTTCACCGGCAACGATCAGCACCGGAACGGCAATCTGCCCGACCTCAGCGCGCAGATCGGCGGCGGCCAGCGCTTCACAGCAGACCGCATAGCCTTCCGCATCGATATGGGTCAACTGGTGACAGAGCGCTGCCACCACTTCCGGCGTCTTCTGACGAAACGCGTGGGTAAACCAGCGATCCGCCGCGCCTGCGGCCACCACTTCCATACCTTCCTGACGCACCGCGCGGGCGCGCGACAGCCAGCTTGCCTGGTCGCCAATACGCGCGGCGGTGTTGGCGACGACCAGCCCGTAAAAACGTTCCGGAGCAAAGCGTCCCAGCCACAGACCGGTCAGACCGCCCATGGAAATTCCGCAAAACCAGGCTTTGGCAATATTAAGATGATCGAGCAGCGCAACCACATCTTCGCCGAGCTGCGCCAGCGTCACTTTACCATTTTTACGCGTGGCGCCATGACCGTGGGTATCGTAGCGCAGCACGCGAAAATGCTGCGTCAACGCCTCGATCTGCGGCTGCCACATCGCCCGGGTGGTGCCCAGCGAGTTAGAGAGAACGATGACCGGCGCGTCTTGCGGCCCGTCAATCTGATAATCAACATTCAAGACGTTGCTCCTTATATCGCGCCACAACCTGGCGCACGAAGAGTGCTGAGCTGCCGGTCGCCGTTGCCGGGTCCAGCAGTTGGGTTAAGCGGCTGGCGGAAAGATGCTCGCTGACCAGCGGATCGTTTTCCAGCACGCTCAGTAATGAGCGAGACGTATCCAGCGCCTGACGACACAGCGCTTCAACCCGGTGATGGGCCTCGGCTTTACCGATAAATTCCGCCAGCGCCAGGGTAACAGCCTCAGCCATAATCAGGCCGTGGGTCATCTCAAGGTCGGCGCGCATCTTGTGCGCGAAGACCTGCATGTCGCTGACCAGCGCCTCGCTCTGCGTCAGCGCGCCGCCGACGAGGGTGATGAGCTCCGGCAGCGTTTCCCATTCCGCCTGCCAGCCGCCCAACGCCCGCTCATGCTGCTGGATCTGGCCAGCATACAGCGTCGCCACCAGGCCCGGCGTTCGCTGAGCGGCGGTCAAAATAGCGGCGCAGGAGATCGGGTTACGTTTGTGCGGCATGGTTGACGAACCGCCGCGCCCTTCGGCAACCGGTTCACCCACCTCTGCCACTTCGGTTTGCATCAGTAGAGAAAAATCATTCGCGAATTTACCCAGCGTACCGCAGACGCCTGCGTACCATGCCCCGACTTCCAGCAGCCGGTCGCGCTGGCTGTGCCAGGGCGCGTCCGGAAGCTGCAGGTCGAGTGCTTTCGCCAGCGCGGCGGCGATCGGCGGCGCCTGCGTTTTTAGGGAATCCAGGGTGCCCGCTGCGCCGCCAAACTGCAGCGCCAGCACCCTTGCCCGCATCTCTCGCAGACGCACCTGCCAGCGCAGCAGCGCATCCAGCGTCCCGGCAAGCTTCAGGCCGAAAGTGACCGGCAGCGCATGCTGCATCCAGGTACGGCCAGGCATCACCGTATCCTGATGGCGCTCCGCCTGACGGGCTAATGCGTCGAGCAGACGCTGTAACAGAGACTCCGTTTCCGCCAGCGCGCCGCGCAGCTGTAGAATAAAACCGGTATCGATAGCATCCTGGCTGGTGGCCCCCCAGTGTACGTAGCGCGCTACCGCCTCATTCCGCTCTTTGACCCGAGCGGTCAGCTGTTTGACCAGCGGGATCGCCAGATTCCCGGCGCTGGCGGCGGCCTGCCCCAGCGCGGAAAAGTCGATTTTTTCGTGCCGGCAGCTCTCGATGATGGGATTGAGCGCCGTCTGCGGCACGAGGCCGCATTCGACCTCGGCGCGAACCAGAGCGGCCTCAAAGTCCAGCATCCCCTGCACCCGCTGTACATCGCTGAACCAGTCTGTCAGCGGGCTGGTACGCAGCATCGGGGTCAACAAACTCATTATGGCTCCTTAAACGCGTTCAATTATCAGCGCGATCCCCTGACCAACGCCGATACACATAGTGCATAGCGCATAGCGCCCGCCGGTACGACGCAGTTGATACGCTGCGGTCATTGCCAGACGACCGCCGGAGGCGCCCAGCGGATGACCGAGGGCAATCGCGCCGCCGTTAGGATTGACGTGCGCCGCATCGTCGGGCAAACCCAGATCGCGCGTGACCGCCAGCGCCTGAGCGGCAAAGGCTTCATTCAGTTCAATGACGTCCATCTGCCCAAGCGTTAACCCGGTTTGCGCCAGCACTTTACGCACCGCCGGCGCCGGACCAAATCCCATAATCCGCGGCGCAACGCCTGCCGTCGCGACGCCCACTACGCGCGCCAGCGGCTGTAAATCATTGGCGGTCAGCGCCTGCTCGCTGGCTAACAGCAGCGCACTGGCGCCGTCGTTAACTCCGGAGGCGTTGCCTGCCGTCACCGTACCGTCGGCGCGCACCACGCCGCGCAGCCTGGCCAGCGCCTCCGCCGTGGTGCTGCGCGGGTGCTCGTCGCGGCTAAAGAGTAGCGGTTCACCCTTACGCTGCGGCACCGAGACGGCGATCAGCTCGTCGGCAAATCGCCCCGCTTCCTGCGCCGCCGCCGTGCGCAGCTGGCTGCGCAGCGCAAACGCATCCTGATCGGCACGAGAAATGGCGAAATCACCGGCCACGTTTTCCGCCGTTTCCGGCATCGAATCCACGCCGTACAGCGCTTTCATCTGCGGGTTGATAAAGCGCCAGCCGATGGTGGTATCTTCCATCTGCATCGTGCGGCTAAAGGCGCTTTCGGCCTTGCCCATCACAAACGGCGCCCGCGACATGCTCTCCACGCCGCCGGCGACCATCAGCTGAGTTTCGCCGCTTTTAATCGCGCGCGCTGCGATGCCGATCGCATCGAGGCTGGAACCGCACAGGCGATTGACGGTACTGCCCGGCACGCTTTCCGGCAAGCCAGCCAGCAGCAGCGCCATCCGCGCGACGTTGCGGTTGTCTTCACCCGCCTGGTTAGCGCAGCCGTAAATCACATCATCAATGCGCGCCGGATCGAGGCCCGGGTTGCGCTCCAGCAGCGCCTTGAGCGGCAGTGCCGCCAGATCGTCGGCGCGTACGGTGGCAAGAGTACCGCCAAAGCGACCAAACGGCGTACGCACCGCATCACAGATAAATGCCTGATTCATCATAGGTTCCTTACGCGCTTTCCGCCAGTTGTGCAAAAGTCAGCGTCACCGGAGTGATGCGCTGCAGTTCCTCAAAAGAGAGGCCGTTAAAGATTTCCCGTACCACCGGGCCGCTTTCGCTGATATCGATGACCGCCAGATCGGTATAGATGCGGCTTACGCAGCCGACGCCGGTCAGCGGATAGGTGCAATGCTCTACCAGCTTGCATTCACCGTCGCGGGTCAGATGATCCATCATCACGAAGACCTGACGAGCGCCAATGGCCAGATCCATCGCCCCGCCAACGGCAGGTATCGCGTCGGGCGCGCCGGTACTCCAGTTCGCCAGATCGCCGCTGGCGGAGACCTGGTAAGCGCCGAGTACGCAGATATCGAGATGACCGCCGCGCATCATGGCGAAGGAGTCGCCGTGATGGAAATAGCAGCCCCCCTCAAGCAAAGTCACATACTCTTTTCCGGCGTTAATCAGCTCCGGGTCCTCTTCCCCCGGCAGCGGTTTCGGCCCCATCCCCAGCAGGCCATTTTCGCTGTGCAGAAAGATTTCTTTATCAGCGGGAAGATAGTTAGCAATGCGGGTAGGCAAGCCGATCCCCAGATTGACATAAGCGCCTTCAGGTATATCGCGAGCCACGCGCTGGGCCATCTCATCGCGAGTCAGTTTTTGCATAACGGGGTCCTCAGGCGCTTTTAGCGGCAATCAGGTTTTCCAGGGAGAAGACGCGCTGAACAAAAATGCCCGGGGTAATGATGCTCTCCGGGTCAAGGCTACCGAGGGGCACCAGCTGCGAGACTTCCACGATAGTGGTTTTCGCGGCGGTCGCCATAATCGGGCCGAAGTTGCGCGCCGCCTTGCGGTATACGAGGTTTCCCCAGCGATCGCCTTGATGGGCTTTGATCAACGCAAAGTCGGCCTTGATAGGATATTCGAGCACATAGTGACGCCCGTCGATCTCGCGAGTCTCTTTCCCTTCCGCCAGCGGCGTACCGTAGCCGGTTGGAGTGAAAACCGCGCCGAGGCCCGCCCCTGCCGCCTGAATACGCGCCGCGAGGTTCCCCTGCGGAACCAGCTCCAGCTCGACTTTGCCGCGGCGATAGAGGTCATCGAAAATCTGCGAGTCAACCTGCCGAGGGAACGAGCAGATCATTTTGCGCACCCGCCCGGCTTTCAGCAGCGCTGCCAGTCCCACTTCGCCATTGCCCGCATTGTTGTTGATAATGGTTAAATCGCGGGCCCCCTGTTCTATCAAGGCATCTATCAGGTACGTTGGCTGGCCGGCGGGGCCAAAACCGCCAATCATAATCGTCGCCCCGTCGTGGATCCCGGCGATGGCATCACTTAGCGTCGACACGCTTTTATCAATCATCAGGTCGCTCCCGTATGTGCGGTAATCGCACTTTTATTCGTTGTTCGCACAAAATGTGACCCGCTTAACGATGCTGGTCAAGGGCGATAATCGAAATATGGTGCGATAATCGAACATCGTGTATGTTTAGCGAAAGAATGTGATCGACGGCAAATTGGGAGAGGAAAATGGAGAAACATCCAGACGATTTATTGACCGGCGATAGCGAGCCGTTTAAGGGCGATCCCAACTTCATGGCCTCGCTGGCGCGCGGGCTGGAAGTGATCCAGGCGTTCACTCCGCAGCGCCCGCTGCTCTCTATTTCGCAAATCAGTCAAAAAACCGGCATTCCGCGCGCGGCGGTACGTCGCTGTCTGTATACGCTAAGCAAGCTGGGGTTTGTGTACGCCGAAGATGGTAAAAATTTCCAGCTGCGGCCGAAAATTCTGGCGCTGGGCCACGCCTGGCTGGCCTCCACGCCGCTGGCGCGCTCGGCGCAGCCGGTACTCAAGCATTTAAGCGAAATGCTCAATGAATCCTGCTCTATCGCCACCCTCGACGGCGACGATATTCTTTATATCGCCCGCGCCTCCAGCTCGCGAATTATGACCATCGACCTGGACATCGGCAGCCGCCTGCCGGCATGGGCAACGTCAATGGGGCGCGTGCTCCTGAGCTATCAGCCGGAAGAGAAGCTGAACGATATGCTGGGTCGGGTTACGATGATTCGCTATACCCCGCAAACCGTTGATTCGGTCGCCAGGCTGCGCGCTGAGCTCAAACGCGTACGTCAGCAGGGTTATGCGCTCAACGATCAGGAGCTGGAGATGGGGCTGCGCTCGCTGGCGGTACCGTTGTTTAATCCCCAGGGCCAGATTCAGGCGGCGCTGAACGTCGGGGTGCACGCCGGACAGGTTTCCGCCCAGGAGATGCTCGAACGCGTATTACCCGAGCTCCAGAAGGCAGCCCGGGAATTAACGCTGCTGATGCGCTAGCGGCTGCGCTTGGCGTGGCGCTCCCGGTTCTCCAGCTTAGCCTCGGGCGATTTTCGTAGCGCCACGTAGCAGGCGCCGTTGCCGCCGTGGTGCGGTAGCGCCGCGCAGAACGCCTGGACTTCCGGTAGCTCCACCAGCCAGCGCGCCAGGTAGCTACGGATAATATTGGCGTGCGCGTTGTCGTCGCGCCCTTTGCCATGAACGATCAGCAGATTCCGCAGCCCCTCTTTTTGCGCCTGAACCACAAAAGCAAATAACATCTGTCGGCACTTTTCCACCGGCTGACGCAGCAGATTAAGGCTCGCCTGCTGGCCATATTTGCCGCGCCGGAGCGTCTCCAGCACGCCGCTTTGCAGCCCTTCGCGTTTAAACTCCAGCGCGGTGGCCAGCGGCACGATATCGAGATAACCGGTGGTCAAAAAGTTATCCAGCTGCAGGGTGTCAACCCGCTGTACGGCGCGGGTTTTCCGCTCGGGATGCCAGTGAACATCGTTGTTGCGTTTCAGAGGCTGAACGTCCTCCATGGCGCCAAGAAAAAGGGATTTGTCGTCAAGGTTCATGCGCGTTCCTCCAGCTACTACCGGGAGGGTACTATAGCCGCCTCACGACGCCTCCTCAACGCGTTTAGCCATTTATGCTGGCAAATCGTAAGCCCGAGGCGATTAGGGAAACAGTTGACGGCTTTGGCGACGAAACAGGGTGATTAATGATGCCGTCAAAGGCGTTTGCCGCATATCGCGGCGCTGAATCAGATAGTAGGTGGCTTTGGGTAATGCTTCGCAGATGGGGATCATCACCAGCTTATCCGCCATCATCGGGTCGTTCCCTAGTTCTACCGGCAGAATGCTGAGAAAATCGCTTTTCACCACCAGACTGATGCACGAAGAGAAAGTCTCGCAAACGATATCCACCTTCGGTGCCAGTCCGGCCTGGTTAAACATTTCCTGTAACTGTTTGAAATAGCTGCCACGCGGCGTCGGCATCGTCCAGTGATGTTCGAGCAACGCCTTGAGTGAAGTCGCTTTTGCCGCCGGGTGACCGGCGCGGGCGAATACCGCAAAGGGTTTCTCAAATAGCTTCTCAAAACTGAATTCATGATCGTACGGACCGGGATAGTAAGTATTGATAGTGAAGTCCAGCTCACCCTGCCGCAGTTCATTAATCATCGCCAGCAGCTGACCTTCCATAATCCGCACCTTCACCAGCGGATGCTGCTGATGAAAACGGCAAATGACCGAAGGCATCAGCGATCGCGCTACGCTGGCGCCAAGGCCGATATTAATCTGCCCGGCCTTTTCTCCCTGGCGCTGCAGCAACTCATCCTGCGCCGCCCGTAGCTCTTCCAGAATCAGGCTCGCATGTTGATAAAAGCTTTCGCCGTTTTCAGTCAGCGCCACCCCCTGGCTACGGCGCACAAACAGCTGTGCGGAGAGCCCTTCTTCCAGCTCTTTAATCGCTTTAGTTAACGCCGGCTGCGAAATCGCCAACGCCCGACTGGCGCCGCGAATACTGCCTTCACGCGCGACCTCAACAAAGGCGCGAATCTGATGAAATTTAATCTGAAATGACATATCGCAAGTGATAACCAATGTTTATCAGACAGAAGAAAATGACATCTACTGTAATCGATCATGCTGTGGCAGGTTAAGGGTGAGTATGCATGAAAGGGCATAGCGATAAGCAAACGCTATCACTTCGTGAACACTATCACAGTTTTTGATTATGACAGGAAAGGTTATGCCGCAACTTAATGAATTCATCCGCCAGCTGGCGCCAAAAATGATCGAATGGCGTCGCGATTTTCACCTGCATGCGGAATCCGGCTGGCTGGAGTTCCGCACCGCCAGCAAGGTGGCGGAGATATTAGACGCTCTGGGTTATCAGCTGGCGCTGGGGCGCGACGTTATCGATGCCGATAGCCGTATGGGTCTGCCTGATGAAGAGACGCTGGCGCAGGCGTTCCAGCGCGCTCGCGCCCAGGGTGCGCCGGAGCGCTGGCTACCTGCGTTTGAAGGCGGCTTCGCCGGGGTGGTAGCGACGCTCGACACCGGGCGGCCCGGGCCGACTTTGGCGTTTCGCGTCGATATGGATGCGCTCGATCTCAACGAGCAGCACGACGATAATCATCGTCCGCATCGCGATCGTTTTGCCTCCTGCAACGAAGGCATGATGCATGCCTGCGGCCACGACGGTCATACCGCAATCGGCCTGGGGCTGGCGCACGTGCTAAAGGAATATGCCGCGCAGCTCAACGGGACGATTAAGCTGATTTTCCAGCCGGCAGAAGAAGGTACCCGCGGCGCTCGCGCCATGGTGGCGGCGGGCGTACTTGATGACGTGGACTACTTCACCGCCATTCATATCGGTACCGGCGTCCCTGCCGGCACCGTCGTTTGCGGCGGCGATAACTTTATGGCCACCACCAAATTCGATGTGCAGTTCAGCGGCGTCGCCGCCCACGCTGGCGGTAAACCTGAAGATGGACGTAATGCGCTGCTGGCTGCGGCTCAAGCCGCCCTTGCCCTGCATGCCATCGCGCCACATAGCGCCGGGGCATCAAGGGTTAACGTCGGCGTCATGCAGGCCGGTACCGGGCGTAACGTAGTTCCCTCCTCCGCGCTATTAAAAGTCGAAACCCGGGGCGAAACCGACGCTATTAACCAGTACGTATTTGGGCGGGCTAAGCAGGCTATCGCCGGCGCGGCGACGATGTATGCAGCCAGCTACCAGCTGCACCTGATGGGCGCGGCCACCTCCAGCGCCCCGTCGCCGGCGTGGGTGGACTATCTGCGTCAACAGACAGCGCAGGTCCCCGGCGTTAAACAGGCCGTCGATCGTATCGCTGCCCCGGCGGGTTCCGAAGATGCCACCCTGATGATGGCCCGGGTCCAGGAGCGCGGCGGTCTCGCCTCATACATGATATTCGGCACGGAACTGAGCGCTGGCCACCACAACGAAAAATTCGATTTCGACGAAAGCGTGATGACCCAGGCCGTCGCCACGTTAGCGCGCATCGCCCTGAACTTTCCCTGGCAGCGAGGTGTGTAATGGAACAGGTTTATCAATTTGTCGATGACATTATTGAGGGGCGGCGCAACGATTTTTGCGCCATTGCCGATGATATCTGGGATCATCCGGAAACCCGCTTTCAGGAGTTCTGGTCCGCCGCGCGTTTGGCCGATGCGCTGGAAGCGGAAGGTTTTCAATTGACCCGCAATGCGGGCGGGATCCCCAACGCCTTTATCGCCAGCTTTGGTGAAGGCCAACCGGTAATTGCCCTGCTCGGCGAATTTGACGCCCTGGCGGGGCTCAGCCAGCAGGCTTACTGCGCAGCGCCCGCATCTCCAACGCCGGGGGAAAACGGCCACGGGTGCGGGCATAACCTGCTTGGTACGGCGGCTTTCGCCGCGGCGGTCGCCGCCAGGAACTGGCTGCTGCAACAAGGCGGCGTCGGCACGCTTCGTTTCTACGGATGTCCCGGCGAGGAAGGCGGTTCCGGGAAGACCTTTATGGTCCGCGAGGGGTTATTCGATGACATCGACGCAGCCCTGACCTGGCACCCGGAAGCCTGGGCCGGGATGTTCAGCACCAGTACCCTTGCCAACATTCAGGCGGCATGGCGATTTACCGGCACCGCGGCGCACGCGGCAAACTCTCCGCATCTTGGCCGCAGCGCGCTGGATGCCGTGACGCTGATGACCACCGGCAGCAACTTCCTTAACGAACATATTATCGAAAAGGCGCGGGTGCACTACGCCATCACCGATACCGGCGGCGTCTCTCCTAACGTTGTTCAGGCGCAGGCGGAAGTGCTGTATCTCATTCGCGCCCCGGAAATGGCCGACGCACAGCAAATCTTCGCCCGGATCGAAAAAATCGCCCAGGGCGCCGCGCTGATGACCGAGACCAGCGTCAGCTGTCGCTTCGAAAAAGCCTGTTCCAGCTATCTCCCCAACCGCACCCTGGAAGCGGCGATGTATCAGGCGGTATGCCATTACGGCACGCCGCACTGGAGCGAGGAAGAGCGCGCTTTCGCCGCCGAAATTCGCGCGACCTTAAGCGCTAACGATATTCATAACAGCCTGAAAAACATTGCCGATACCAGCGGAGACGAGGGGAAAGCATTCGCCCGCCGCCACCGCGAGACGATCCTTATCGATGAAGTGGCGCCGTGGGCGGCTACCGATAACATCCTTGCGGGCTCTACCGACGTCGGCGACGTAAGCTGGAAAGCTCCCGTAGCCCAATGCTTCAGCCCCTGCTTTGCCGTCGGGACGCCGCTGCATACCTGGCAACTGGTGAGCCAGGGCAGAACCTCCATCGCTCACAAAGGAATGCTTCTGGCGGGGAAAATACTGGCTGCAACGGCCATTCGTTTGTTCAGCGACAAGTCGCTACTGACTACCAGTCAGCAGGAACTGGCACAGGTTTTAGCCGAAAGGCCTTACCGGTGTCCGATCCCGCAGGACGTTAAGCCTTCGATTTTAAAATAATAAAAGACCTCCGGATGGAGTACAGCAACGCGTTAAGCGCAAAAAAACAACTGCTGACACGCCCTGAGGTTAAGAGACAAACAACACAACAACGACAACTGAGGAACGCCCATGAGTATGTCATCCATACCGTCGCCTTCCCCCACCGGTAAGCTCTATGGCTGGGTTGAAAAAATTGGTAATAAGGTCCCGCATCCGTTTTTACTGTTTATCTATCTGATCGTGGTATTAATGGCCGCTACCGCCATCCTGTCGGCGCTGAACGTCGGCGTCCAGAACCCCACCGACGGCTCGCGAGTGGTGGTGAAAAATCTGCTCAGCATTGAAGGATTACATTGGTTTTTGCCGAACGTGATTAAAAACTTCAGCGGTTTCGCGCCGCTGGGAGCCATTCTGGCTTTGGTACTGGGGGCTGGATTTGCTGAACGAGTGGGCCTGCTGCCTTCGCTGATGGCAAAAATGTCATCACACGTTAGCGCCCGTTACGCCAGCTATATGGTGCTGTTTATCGCCTTCTTTAGCCATATCTCTTCCGATGCCGCGCTGGTGATTATGCCGCCGTTAGGCGCCCTGATGTTCCTCGCCGTCGGCCGCCACCCGGTTGCCGGGCTGCTGGCGGCAATCGCCGGGGTCGGCTGCGGCTTCACGGCCAACCTGCTCATCGTCACCACCGATGTCCTGCTCTCAGGAATCAGTACCGAAGCGGCCAAAACCCTTGACGCCTCGCTGCACGTCAGCGTGATCGATAACTGGTACTTTATGGCAACTTCGGTGATCGTTCTCACTCTGGTCGGTGGATTGATTACCGATAAGCTGGTCGAGCCGCGCTTAGGTCAATGGCAAGGCAAAAGCGATGAAACGCTGCAATCGTTAACGCCAGAACAGCGCTTCGGCCTGCGCGTGGCCGGTATTGCCGCGCTGTTATTCATGGCGGTTATCGCGCTGATGGTCGTGCCGGAAAACGGTATTTTGCGTGACCCCGTTAAGCATACCGTGATGCCTTCGCCATTTATAAAAGGGATCGTCCCGCTCATCATCTTTTTCTTCTTCGTCGTCTCACTGGCTTACGGCATTGCCACCGGCAAAATTCGCCGCCAGGCCGATCTGCCTCCGCTGATGATTGAACCCATGAAAGAGATGGCAGGTTTTATCGTGATGGTCTTCCCGTTGGCCCAGTTCGTCGCCATGTTTAACTGGAGCAATATGGGAAAATTTATGGCCGTCGGTTTAACGGACCTGCTGGAGAGCGCGGGAATGAGCGGCGTGCCGGCGTTCGTCGGCCTGGCGCTGCTATCCGCCTTTTTGTGTATGTTCATCGCCAGCGGTTCGGCAATCTGGTCGATTCTGGCGCCGATCTTCGTGCCGATGTTTATGCTGCTGGGCTTTCACCCGGCATTCGCGCAGATTCTGTTTCGTATTGCCGACTCATCGGTGCTGCCGCTGGCGCCGGTATCGCCGTTTGTGCCGCTATTTCTCGGCTTCTTACAGCGCTACCGGCCCGAGGCTAAACTGGGGACCTACTACTCGCTGGTCTTGCCTTATCCACTCATTTTCCTTGTCGTCTGGCTACTGTTGCTGGTGGTCTGGTATCTCGCGGGACTCCCTATCGGACCGGGTATTTATCCGCGGTTGCCTTAACGTCGCCAAAGGCCAGGGAAGGCCGCCAAACGTTAGCGCCAGGTCGTGCGGTTACGGATAACTTTATACAGGCCCTCAATCGCCAAAGAGATCAGATGAATTGCTAAGCCGCTGATAATCACTACTACAACGCCAGTCATCATATATTGCATATCACCACCTTTGTTGAAAAAACAGCGAAGAAACGCCAGGAAATATGGCCTCAAAAAATGCCAGTCAATTCATAAAGAGTACCGGCGCCTGCCGGTAAATAGCCCTCTCTGTACAGGAAAATTCGCCGCCGGATAACATCGCATTGCCCGCGCGCCAGTTAGTGAATGCCGCAATAAACATCGCTTTACTCACATCATAATTAATAGTCCATGTTGACCCTCTCTGTTGACCTTTTCGGGGTATAGTTTGCCAACCTCGCCTCATGCTATGGTGATGTCCTGTCAAACTAACCTCGATGAAGGATTACCGATGCTGACGCTGCTACAAGATAAAATTGACACCCCGCTGGGGCCGCTCTGGGTGATTTGCGATGAGCAGTTCAACCTGCGGGCCGTTGAGTGGGATCAGCATCGCGATCGCATGGAGCAACTGCTGGATGTTCATTATCGGCATGAAGGTTACCAACGCGTTGATTCCCGCAATCCCGGTAACCTGAGCAGTAAGCTCAGTGATTATTTCGCGGGCGATCTCGCCATTATTGATACGCTTCCTACCGCCACCGCAGGCACCCCTTTTCAACGGGAAGTCTGGAAAACGCTGCGCACTATCCCCTGCGGTCAGGTCATGCATTACGGTCAACTGGCGGAGGCGCTGGGTCGACCGGGCGCAGCGCGCGCCGTGGGCGCTGCTAATGGTTCAAATCCGGTCAGCATAGTGGTGCCCTGCCATCGGGTGATCGGACGCAACGGAACCATGACCGGCTATGCCGGCGGCGTGCAGCGAAAAGAGTGGTTATTGCGCCATGAGGGGTATCTGCTTCTTTGACCGTAAGTGCCTTTTTGGAAGTTTCCGGTAACTTTACAATCCAAATTAGCCAGATAACCTATTAATAATCAAATGGATAACTAACAAAATGGATTTACCCTCTTAATATTACGTGTTTCAGAGGTTCGAGGCTTACCTGCTCACCAAAAAGATGTTAAAATTGACCAATATCAATTAAAGCCTGAGCAGACTTATGATCCCGGAAAAGCGAATTATACGACGCATTCAGTCTGGCGGTTGTGCAATCCATTGCCAGGATTGCAGCATTAGCCAGCTTTGCATCCCTTTTACTCTGAACGAGCATGAGCTTGATCAGCTTGATAACATTATCGAGCGGAAAAAGCCTATCCAGAAAGGACAGACCTTGTTCAAAGCCGGTGATGAGCTGAAATCGCTGTATGCAATTCGTTCTGGCACCATTAAAAGCTACACCATTACCGAACAGGGTGATGAGCAGATTACCGGTTTTCATCTGGCGGGCGATCTGGTCGGCTTTGACGCTATCGGCACCGGCCACCACCCGAGCTTTGCTCAGGCGCTGGAAACCTCAATGGTCTGCGAAATTCCGTTCGAAACGCTCGACGACCTTTCCGGCAAGATGCCGAATCTGCGTCAGCAGATGATGCGTCTGATGAGCGGTGAGATCAAAGGCGATCAGGATATGATCCTGCTGCTTTCCAAAAAGAACGCAGAAGAGCGCCTGGCGGCCTTCATCTACAACCTGTCCCGCCGTTTTGCACAGCGTGGTTTCTCCCCGCGAGAGTTCCGCCTCACCATGACGCGCGGCGATATCGGCAACTATCTGGGCCTGACGGTTGAAACCATCAGCCGCCTGCTGGGTCGTTTCCAGAAAAGCGGTATGCTGGCGGTTAAAGGAAAATACATCACCATCGAAAACAGCGACCTGCTGGCGCAGCTTGCTGGCCAGGCCCGCAACGTCGCCTGACAGTTCCTTCCTATCCGGCCAGATCGCGAATTTTTTTCTCATTTGTTGATCTGGCCAGGCTTATCCCCTGTTTCATTTCATCCATATAGGTTATCTTTTTAATTACAGACTGTAGTTACAGTTGTAAGGAGACCCTGTATGGCGAAGTATCAGAACATGCTGGTAGTAATCGACCCCAATCAGGACGACCAGCCTGCATTGCGGCGTGCGGTGTATCTGCACCAACGGATTGGTGGACGCATCAAAGCCTTTTTGCCGATCTATGATTTTTCCTATGAAATGACCACCCTGCTCTCCCCGGACGAGCGTACCGCTATGCGCCAGGGCGTAATCGGGCAGCGTACCGCCTGGATTCGCGAGCAGGCCAAATTTTATATTGAGTCCGGCGTACCCATTGACATCAAAGTGGTGTGGCATAACCGCCCCTTCGAAGCCATTATTCAGGAAATCATAAGCGAGAAGCATGATTTGGTTCTGAAGATGGCGCACCAGCACGACAAGCTGGAAGCGGTGATTTTCACGCCTACGGACTGGCATCTGCTGCGCAAATGTCCGTGCCCGGTCTGGATGGTTAAAGATCAGCCGTGGCCGGAAGGCGGCAAAGCGCTGGTGGCGGTTAATCTCGCCAGTGAAGAGAACTACCACAACGCGCTCAATGAAAAGCTGGTAAGAGAAACCATTGAGCTGGCGGAACAGGTTAACCATACTGAGGTCCATCTGGTGGGCGCCTATCCGGTTACGCCTATCAATATTGCCATTGAGCTACCGGATTTTGACCCCAGCGTCTACAACGACGCCATTCGCGGCCAGCACCTGCTGGCCATGAAAGCGCTGCGGCAGAAATTCGGCATCGATGAAAACCGTACTCATGTTGAAAAAGGGTTACCTGAAGAGGTCATTCCAGACCTGTCGGAGCATCTCCAGGCGGGGATCGTGGTGCTAGGTACGATTGGTCGTACAGGGCTTTCAGCGGCCTTCCTCGGCAATACCGCTGAACAGGTTATCGACCACCTGCGCTGCGATCTGCTGGCGCTGAAACCGGATCAGTATCAGACGCCGGTTGAGCTTGATGACGAAGAAGACGATTAACCAGCGCCGTTTATCGCTGTCATAACAATCATCCCCTGCCCGCGCGGGGGATTTTTTTGCCATGTCGATAGCAAAAATAAAGGGCCTCATGGCCCTCATTTCAACAGCTATATCGGTAACGAAAACGTTAGTGGATACCTAAACGCCAGGCGTGATCGATCTCTTCTTTAAGCTCCATGGATGAAAGCGCCATCAAATCAGCAAACTCAAGTTCCAGTAGTTTCAGCTTTTTCAGATACTGCGCGGGGGTTAGTGCAGCGGGGTCACGACGCAGAAATTCGATAGCCAGTTGCGTGGGGGTTAACTCGGTATCCATAATATCCTCAGTTTGGGTGAAAAACAGGCGTATTATATCACTCTGAACTGATGATTTTATGAGCAAATCATGGCTTCGCTGGCTATATAAAAAAGCCGTCTCAGAAGAGACGGCTTAAGAAGCACAGGTTTTAAAAGACCTGACTCTACAGCGCTTTCAGAATCGCATCAACGCTGGCTTTGGCATCGCCAAACAGCATGTGGGTGTTCTCTTTGAAGAACAGCGGGTTCTGTACGCCAGCATAGCCGGTGTTCATTGAACGCTTGAATACAATCACGTTCTGCGCTTTCCACACTTCCAGTACCGGCATACCGGCGATTGGGCTGCCCGGATCGTCCTGCGCCGCCGGGTTAACGGTATCATTAGCGCCGATAACCAGCACGGTGTCAGTGTCGGAGAAATCATCGTTGATCTCGTCCATTTCCAGCACGATGTCATACGGGACTTTCGCTTCCGCCAGCAGGACGTTCATATGGCCCGGCAGACGCCCGGCGACCGGATGAATCCCAAACCGGACTTTGATTCCGCGCGCGCGCAGTCGTTCGGTGATTTCCGCTACCGGATACTGGGCCTGCGCAACCGCCATGCCGTAGCCCGGAGTGATAATGACAGACTGGGAACTTTTCAGCATCTCAGCGGTTTCTTCAGCGCTGATTTCGCGATGCTCGCCCACTTCTTCATCTCCTGTGGACGCCGTACCGTCAGAACCAAAACCACCGGCAATAACGCTGAAGAACGAACGGTTCATCGCCTTACACATGATATAAGACAGAATCGCACCGGAAGAACCCACCAGCGCACCGGTGACAATCAGCAGGTCGTTGCTGAGCATAAAGCCCGCCGCCGCCGCCGCCCAACCGGAGTAGGAGTTCAGCATTGACACCACCACCGGCATATCCGCGCCGCCAATGGAGGCCACAAGGTGCCAGCCAAAGGCCAGCGCGATGACGGTCATCACCAGCAGGCACAGCACCTGCATGCCAATGCTGTCGGTACGCACGAAGACGATCAGCAGCAGGAAGGATACGACCAGCGCCGCCAGGTTCAGCTTGTGGCGGTTCGGCAGCATCAGCGGCTTAGAGGACATCTTGCCGCACAGCTTGCCAAAGGCAACCACGGAACCCGTAAAGGTGACCGCACCGATGAAGATGCCGAGGAACACTTCGGTCAGATGAATATTGACCAGAATCTGTTCCATACCGGTTTCGTGCTGCAGATAGCTGTTAAAGCCAACCAGCACCGCCGCCAGGCCAACGAAGCTGTGCAGAATCGCCACCAGCTCCGGCATCTCGGTCATTTCGACTTTCTTCGCCAGACGAATACCGATAGCGCCGCCGATGACCATCGCCAGCAGGATCCACGCGACGTTGCTGCTGTCCGGCCCCAGAATGGTCGCCACCAGCGCAATCGCCATCCCGGCAATACCGTAGTAGTTGCCCTGCTGGGAGGTTTCGTGTTTGGAAAGCCCCGCCAGGCTAAAAATAAACAGAATCGCGGCAACAATGTATGCAGCTGTAACTAATCCACCAGACATTTGTTACCCCTTATCCTTTGCGGAACATTTTCAGCATGCGCTGAGTGACGGTGAAACCACCAAAAATATTAATGCTGGCGATCAGCACCGCGATAAAGCTCAGAAAGCTGACCCAGCCGCCGTGGCCTATCTGCAATAATGCCCCGACGACGATAATGCCGGAGATGGCGTTGGTGACCGACATCAGCGGCGTATGCAGCGCATGGGAGACGTTCCAGACTACGTAATAACCGACCACGCAGGAGAGCGCGAAGACGGTAAAGTGGCCGAGAAACTCTTTCGGCGCGACGCTTGCCAGCCAGCCGAACAGAATAATCGCCAGCGCCATCAGCGCATACTTGCGCAGCGGCGAGCTCGGTTTCTCCTCTGCTTTTGGCGCTTCAACCTTTTTCGCTGCCGCCTGCGGCTGAGCAGAAACCTGAATGGGCGGAGCGGGCCAGGTGATTTCACCCTCGCGAACCACGGTAACGCCGCGGATAACGACATCATCAAAATCGATAACGACATTGCCGTCTTTCTCTTTACACAGCAGTTTAAGCAGGTTAACCAGGTTAGTGCCGTACAGCTGCGACGACTGCGTCGGCAGACGTCCCGGCAGATCGGTATAACCGATGATCTTCACGCCGTTAGCGGTGGTGACCACTTCGCCCGGTACGGTGTATTCGCAGTTGCCGCCGTTTTGTGATGCCAGATCCACCACTACGCTTCCCGGTTTCATGGAGTCAACCATTTCGCGGGTGATCAGCTTCGGCGCCGGTTTGCCCGGAATCAGGGCGGTGGTGACAATAATATCAACATCTTTGGCCTGCGCGGCAAAGAGCGCCATCTCGGCTTTGATAAAGGCTTCGGACATGACTTTGGCATAACCGTCCCCGCTGCCCGCCTCCTCTTTAAAATCCAGCTCAAGGAACTCGGCGCCCATACTCTGCACCTGCTCTTTGACTTCCGGGCGGGTATCGAACGCGCGGACAATCGCGCCCAGGCTGTTCGCCGCGCCGATGGCCGCCAGCCCGGCAACCCCTGCGCCGATGACCATTACCTTCGCAGGAGGAACCTTACCTGCTGCGGTAATCTGCCCGGTAAAGAAGCGACCAAACTCATGGGCGGCCTCAACAATCGCGCGGTAGCCGGCGATGTTGGCCATCGAACTTAACGCATCCAGCGACTGCGCGCGCGAAATACGCGGCACCGAATCCATCGCCATCACGTTAATATTCCGCGCCGCCAGTTTTTCCATCAGCTGCGGATTTTGCGCGGGCCAGATGAAGCTGATCAGCGTCGTGCACGGATTCAGCAGCAGAATTTCATCGTCATCAGGGGCGTTAACTTTCAGAATGACGTCAGACTGCCACACGTCATTACCGCTCACGATCTCCGCTCCAGCCTGAACGAAGGCTTCGTCGTCGAAACTGGCCAGTTTACCGGCGCCGCTTTCTACCGCGACGCTGAACCCGAGTTTCAGCAGCTGCTCCACCGTTTTCGGCGTTGCGGCGGCCCGGGTTTCCAGGGCGAGTCTCTCTCTTGGTACACCAATACGCATAGTTTTCCCTTCCATCGGTTTTTGATGATGGTTTACTTTTCTTACAAACGACCGTTGCGAAGGCGGATGAACGCGCCTGGCAACATATGTCTGAAAAAATGAAACAGTAACAAACTTTTTATAACCTACTGAAAATACCGATTGTGATCTACAGCGATAAAACAGAAATTTTGATTTTATTGGTAAAACGCACGGCTAACCGTGTCAGGCAGCAATATTTACCTCATTTTCATGCCAGCACCTGATAATTCGCCTGGATGAGGGGTTAATTCACCATTTATCGCCATCTGGATCATAGTATTAACATTACGTTAACTTATGAAAGTGATATTGATTATCGATTTTGCTGGTCAAGCGGCTGTTTTTTCAACATATCGAAAAATGTTATATTTCTGCACTATACGTTTAGAGCGACAACTGAAAATTGACGCAGACAGTCACTCACGATAAATGCAATAATCAAACGTTTTCAGTCAACAACAACACCAGTACATGGTTTGCGCAAGGCAAAGGATTATTTTTATGAAGCTTAAGAACTCACTCCTGGCGTCTGCTCTTCTGGCTACAACCGCGTTGTCTGCCCACGCAGCGACCGAGCTGACCCCGGAGCAGGCGGCGGCGCTGAAGCCCTACGATCGCGTAGTGGTCACCGGTCGTTTTAACGCCATTGGCGACGCCGTGCAGGCAGTTTCCCGTAAAGCGGACAAAGAAGGCGCAGCTTCCTTTTATGTTGTCGACACGTCTGATTTTGGCAGCGGCGGCAACCTGCGCGTAACGGCCGATTTTTATAAAGAAAACGCCCCGCAGGCCGACGCGCCTAAAAATCGCATTATCAACGGCGTGATGGAATTACCGAAAGACCAGGCCGTTGAGCTGGAACCGTTCGATACCGTTACCGTGCAAGGTTTCTACCGCAGCCAGCCGGAAGTCAACGACGCCATCACTAAAGCGGCTAAGGCCAAGGGCGCCGCCTCTTTCTTTATCGTGCGCCAGGTTGATGCCAACCAGGGCGGCAACCAGCGTATCACCGCTTATATCTACAAAGCGGATGCCAAAAAGCGCGTTCTGCAAAGCCCGGATGCGATCCCGGCCGATTCAGAAGCCGGACGCGCCGCGCTGGCAGAAGGCGGAGAAGCGGCTAAGAAAGTGGAAATTCCGGGCGTTGCGACGACCGCAGCGGTCGGTTCCGGCACTGGCGTAGGCCGTTTCTTTGAAACGCAATCCTCTAAAGGTGGACGTTACACCGTCACGCTCCCGGACGGCACCAAAGTTGAGGAAGTGAACAAAATTACCGCCGCGCAGATGGTTCCTTATGACAGCATCAAGTTCACCGGTAATTTCGGTAACATGACGGAAATCTCCTACCAGACGGCTAAGCGCGCCGCGAAGAAAGGCGCGAAGTACTATCACATCACACGCCAGTGGCAGGAGCGCGGTGGCAACATCACTATCAGCGCCGACCTGTATAAATAACGGCGTCTGAACTGAACAAAAAGGCGGCGATCTGTCGCCTTTTCTTTTTTTTTCATTTATCTCCATTGCATGCATACAAAACACTCCGTAAAATCCCGCGCCTTAGCGTAATCCTCCATTTTTATGCGATTCCGCCAAATAAATATTCTTAGATTGATGATTGTCACCTCGGGAACGCCATGGAAAAGAAACTGGGCCTTAGCGCCCTGACCGCGCTGGTACTCAGCTCGATGCTGGGCGCGGGTGTATTCAGTCTGCCGCAAAACATGGCGGCCGTCGCCAGTCCTTCCGCGCTGCTGATTGGCTGGGGCATTACCGGCGTGGGGATCTTGTTCCTCGCCTTCGCTATGCTGCTGCTTACCCGCATCCGCCCCGACCTCGATGGCGGCATATTTACCTACGCCCGCGAAGGCTTCGGTGAACTGATTGGTTTCTGCTCCGCCTGGGGCTACTGGCTGTGCGCGGTTATCGCGAATGTTTCCTATCTGGTTATCGTGTTCTCGGCGCTAAGCTTTTTTACCGATACTCCCGAGCTGCGCCTGTTCGGCGATGGCAACACCTGGCAAGCTATCGTCGGCGCATCCGCGCTGCTATGGATTGTCCATTTCCTGGTGCTACGCGGCGTACAAACGGCGGCGGGTATCAATCTCGCCGCGACGCTTGCCAAGCTGCTGCCGCTCGGCGCGTTTGTCGCGCTGGCCGCCTTTGCGTTTCGCATGGAGACCTTCCGGATTGATTTTAGCGGTCTGGCGCTGGGCGTGCCGGTATGGGAGCAGGTGAAAAACACCATGCTGATCACCCTGTGGGTATTCATCGGCGTGGAAGGCGCGGTCGTGGTTTCCGCTCGCGCGCGTAATAAACGGGATGTCGGACGCGCAACGCTGTTGGCGGTACTCTCCGCGCTGGCGGTCTACCTACTGGTGACGCTTCTCTCTTTAGGCGTCGTACCGCGGAGCGAGCTGGCGGAAATACGCAATCCGTCAATGGCCGGGCTGATGGTGCAAATGATGGGCCCGTGGGGCGAGATCGTGATCGCTGCCGGGCTGATTATCTCCGTCTGCGGCGCTTACCTGAGCTGGACGATAATGGCGGCGGAAGTCCCCTACCTGGCTGCAACCCATAAAGCCTTTCCGCGTCTGTTCGCGCGCACCAACAAAAACAATGCGCCGTCGTCTTCGCTGTGGCTCACCAATATTAGCGTGCAGGCTTCACTGGTATTGATTTGGCTGACCGGCTCGGATTACAACACGCTGCTGACGATCGCCTCAGAGATGATTCTGGTCCCTTATTTTCTGGTCGGCGCATTTCTGCTGAAGATTGCCCGGCGCCCGCTGCACAAGGCGGTAGGCGTCGGAGCCTGCATTTATGGCTTATGGTTATTATATGCGCCCGGCCCTGTGCATTTATTGTTGTCAGTGATACTTTACGCTCCGGGTCTTCTGGTGTTCCTGTATGCCCGTCGTACACACCAGCACGATCGCCCGCTTAAACGCCGTGACCTGGCATTAATTGGTTTTTTGCTGGTTGCCGCCGTACCGGCAACGTGGATGTTGGTAGGGTAAGCGGTTACCCTGCCGCTGAACTCATAGGAGATACCCATGGCTGACATCCAGCCTCGCCCGATCCTGATTACCGGTGGAGGCCGTCGCATCGGTCTCGCCCTGGCTCGCCATTTTCTGGCCCGGCAGCAGCCCGTTATGATCAGCTACCGCACATGGTATCCGGCCATCGACGAACTGCGTAATGCGGGTGCCGTTTGTCTGCACGCGGATTTCAGCACTGACGACAGCATTCTGGCGTTCGCCGAAGAAGTAAAAGCGCAGGCCGCCGCCGGCCTGCGCGCCGTCATTCATAACGCCAGCGGCTGGATGGCTGAAAAACCGGGGATCCCGTTAACCACGGTGCTCGCCAGCATGATGCAAATTCACGTCAACGCCCCTTACCTGCTCAACCATGCGCTGGAGAGCCTGCTACGCGGTCACGGACAGGCCGCCAGCGATATTATTCACATAACCGACTACGTCGTGGAGCGCGGCAGCGACAAGCATATTGCCTATGCGGCCAGCAAGGCGGCAATGGATAATATGAGCCGCTCGTTCGCTCGTAAGCTGGCGCCGGAAATAAAAGTTAATGCCATCGCCCCATCGCTGATTTTATTTAATGAAGGCGATGATGCGGAGTACCGCAAACAGGCCCTCGACAAATCGCTGATGAAAATAGCGCCGGGTGAAAAAGAGATCATTGATCTGATCGAGTATCTCTTCGGCAGTCACTACGTTACCGGGCGCTCGTTTGCCGTCGACGGCGGACGACATCTGCGCTAGTGAAAACGGCTCCAGCCGATAATCAACAGCCACGCGCACAGGCTCCAGCACACCACCGCGCCTGCCAGAGCAAACGGCAGGCGCATGATGCCGGTGAAATACCATAGCGAAAGCAAATAGATAAAGTACGGAATGATCGACCACATCCCGAATACGATGGTGGTTCGCAGCGCCTCGATCCCTCGCTCGCTGGCAACGATATAGTGCGCAATCAGGGCGAAAGTGGGAAAGAGCGGAATCAAGCCGGCGATATAGTAATTCTTCGTTTTAGAAAGTACGCCGATCAACACGACGACCAGCGCGCCGAGCAGCGCTTTTATCAACAGCCCCATTCCTTTGCCTTAACATTTAAACAACAAGAACCTGCAGCATAACCTAAGTCCCGCTGTTGATAAATGTGCAAACGCAGACACCATGGCGCAGAATCTGACAGCGCCCTGAATCCCATCATCACAATGGCCTCGCCTATCACTCTGATGCCTTATGAACAGTTATTAATGCTTGCCGTAGTGACAATTTACCAGGCAACAGAGTTTTCTATTTCCGGCGAATTTTACGCCTGCTAACCCCATGAGCTTAAATAAATTATTTTATCAAACGAGGCGTAAAGGATTAGTCGATTTTTCGTTCATTATAGCGAATTAAGATTTATCGCAAGCATTATTTCTCATCCATTTAGCGTATTTCTTTTTTGCAGCCTCCGCAGGCAAAGCCCCCTTCCTGAACGCCGGCCTTGCGTTTTTACGGGCCGACGAAAGAAATAAATATCAATTATATCGTGCGTTAAATGTAGCTATTATCTGAAGCTAAATGATACACATCAATACCTACTAAATATGGTAGAAACCATTTATTGACATGGATGGTTTTTCATCTAAATCGTTTGCTTTTGCGTTATTCTACTTGCGCATAACCTTAAATAGCGCACGTAGCCTTTTTTGAGAAAAAGAGCACAATAAGGCACAATTTATTGACTTAGATCAATATAAAACCGATTTCATATAAAAGCATACTTTGCCATTAATCAAAGCAACCGCAGTGAATAAGATCGTAATTAACTGATTTTACGATCTTTCGATCTAAACATAATATCCATTGCAGAATATAATTCTGTTCATAACATGCATTTCAGTTTATTAGTTCACTTCTGCCGAGTTTTTCGAATCTTTTACTTGTTGCTATTATCTTTACTAGTATTAGACACTCATATAACCGCAATCATTTTATATTAGCCTGAATAAGAACCAGCTAAAGGAATCTTCATGTTCGGACCTGCGTTATACACAATCCAAAAGCCTCTGAAACTCATTAAACTATATTTATCAACGCGAAAATGCTCGTGAATTACTGGAGAGCGTCTAGCATGGAGTGGAATATTGAAAATAGTCTTGTATGTCCTTTAACTGGAACAGGATTTTCAGTTGCGGCCAGTGCCAGAAATCTGAAATTAATTATATGGTATAATGGAGATTATTTTTTGAACATCGGTTCGGTTATTAACATCACGCAAGATGACGTCTTCATAAACGGTGAGCCCGGCGACTTACAGGTTATTCATGCTTTTCCCTATAGCGAAAAGCTATGGTCAACGCTGACAAAGTTTATCCAGTGCCCCGGCAATCAAAATCCAACGCTGCTAATTTGCAACCGAAGAAGCATCTGCAAATTCGTCCTCTGCCCCTACGGCGCCAGGCAAAAGAGCATGGAATAAGGCAGCTTCGATCTCACCTTAATTTAGCAGCATCTATTTTGTACGGGCAGAAGCTCTTCAGCCAGTCCTGCCCGCATCCAGCACGATGCGCTAAACGCGCGGCAAAGCATAAATTTGATCAATCATTGCGCGAATTCAGCCATCATAGCGAATTTCATCGCTAACTCATAGCTCATATTGATGCCCGAATAGTTTACAATGACAACAGTGAATTAACGGGCTACGCCCTGATGATGCCTCAAGCGTGGCACTGACCGCGCCTAAGGGCAACAGATTCAATCAGCCAGAGATGAGTGTAAGCATACACGCTATGAATAAAATTGTTTTCGTTGAGGATGATGCCGAAGTAGGCGCGCTGATTGCGGCCTATCTCGGGAAACATGATATGGACGTCGTGGTTGAGCCTCGCGGTGACCGTGCCGAAGAGGTTATCGCGCGCGAAAAGCCCGATCTGGTGCTGCTGGATATCATGCTGCCTGGTAAAGATGGGATGACGTTGTGCCGGGATTTACGCGGCCAGTGGCAAGGGCCCATCGTGCTGCTTACGTCACTGGATAGCGATATGAACCATATCCTGTCGCTCGAAATGGGCGCCAGCGATTATATTCTGAAAACAACGCCACCCGCAGTGCTGTTAGCCCGACTGCGTCTGCATTTGCGCCAGCATGTCCCCCCCCAGGACAGTAGCGGCGTCCCCTCCTCGCTGACGCCGCATAAAGCGATCGCTTTTGGTTCGCTGAGTATCGATCCGGTCAATCGTCAGGTTATGCTCAGCGGGGAAAACGTCGCGTTGTCCACCGCGGATTTCGATCTGTTATGGGAGCTGGCGACCCACGCAGGACAAATTATGGATCGGGATGCGCTATTAAAAAACCTGCGCGGCGTAAGCTACGATGGTATGGACCGCAGCGTCGACGTCGCCATTTCGCGTTTGCGCAAAAAGCTTCTCGACAACGCGACTGAGCCTTATCGCATCAAAACGGTACGCAATAAAGGCTATTTATTCGCCCCGCACGCGTGGGACAATTAATTTACGGATCTGGCTATGAAAAAGCTGTTTGTGCAGTTTTACCTCCTGCTGTTCGTCTGTTTTCTGGTAATGACGATGATGGTCGGCCTGGTGTACAAATTTACCGCCGAGCGAGCAGGCCGCCAGTCGCTGGATGATTTGATGAAGAGCTCGCTGTATCTGATGCGCAGCGAGCTGCGCGAGATCCCGCCGCGCGACTGGAGCAAAACGCTCAAAGAGCTGGACCTTAATCTTTCATTCGATCTGCATATCGAGCCTATCAGCAAATTCAAGCTCTCGGAAAACTCGATGCAGCATCTGCGCGCTGGCGATATCGTAGCCCTGGACGATCAGTACACCTTTATTCAGCGCATCCCTCGTAGCCACTACGTGCTCTCCGTCGGCCCGGTACCGTACCTCTATTTTTTGCATGAGATGCGCCTGCTGGATCTGGCTCTGATGGCCTTCATCGCTATTTCGCTGGCCTTTCCCGTATTCATCTGGATGCGCCCCCACTGGCAGGATATGCTGCGTATCGAAACCGCCGCTCAGCGCTTCGGCGACGGGCATCTTAGCGAGCGGATCCACTTCGATAGCATGTCCAGCTTCGAACGGCTGGGCGTGGCGTTTAATCAGATGGCCGATAATATCAACGCGCTTATCGCCAGCAAAAAACAGCTGATCGACGGTATTGCCCATGAACTGCGCACCCCGCTGGTGCGTCTGCGCTACCGCCTGGAGATGAGCGAGAACCTTACAGAAGCCGAATCACAGGCGTTAAATCGCGATATCGGCCAGCTGGAGGCCCTGATTGAAGAGCTGCTGACCTATGCGCGCCTCGATCGCCCGCAGAATGAACTGAAGCTGACGACCCCCAATTTCCCGGCGTGGCTCGGCGATCGCGTAGAAGATATTCAGGCGGTGAATCCCCAGCGCGACGTTGCGCTAAGCGAAGTCGTGGACGGAAATTACGGCGCGCTGGACATGCGCTTAATGGAACGGGTGCTGGATAACCTCGTGAACAACGCCCTGCGCTACAGTAACCAGCGTATTCAGGTCAGCCTGACGCTGCAGGGTTCGCGCGCAACGCTGCGCGTCGAAGATGATGGTCCAGGTATCGCGCCCGCTGAGCGGGAGAAAGTGTTCGAGCCGTTTGTTCGTCTCGACCCCAGCCGCGATCGCGCCACCGGCGGCTGCGGTCTTGGTTTGGCTATCGTCCACAGTATTGCCCAGGCAATGGCTGGCGAAGTCCATTGCCAGGCAAGCGAGCTCGGTGGCGCCTGTTTTTGTTTTAGCTGGCCGGTTTATCATCAGCTGCCGAATTTTACCTCGGCCTGATGAGCCCTTGCGCAGGAGCTGAGGTCTGCTATAGTTTAAAAAAACATAAAGTATGTTGTAACTAAGGTGGAGAAATATGGCCAGCTATGACCTCGTTGAACGTCTGAACGTCACCTTTCGCCAGCTCGAGCGTGAACTGCAGGCGCTTAAACAGGCCCTGAGCCAGTGCCGTCTGCTGGCTGCGCGCGTCTTTGAGCTGCCGCTGGTCAGCAAAGATGCCGAACACCAGCCGCTGGAGAACATCAACGTGGTTCAGCACACCGGTAAACCCGCGCTGGAGATGGCGCTCAAACACTATAGCCACCTGTTTATCCAGCAGCAGTCGGAAACCCGCAGCAGTAAGGCTGCCGTGCGTTTGCCCGGCGCGATCTGCCTGCGAACTGAGGCCTGCGAGCAGGCAGAACTATTACGCAAGATCGCCCATATCAACGTTCTTAAAGCGACCTTCGAGAAGATTATCACCGTCGATTCCGGTCTTCCCGCTACCGCACGATTTGAGTGGGTCCATCGCCACCTGCCGGGACTGATCACGCTGAGCGCCTATCGCACGCTCACCCCGTTAATTGACCCGAGCACTATCCGCTTCGGCTGGGCCAATAAGCATGTAATTAAAAATCTCACCCGCGACCAGGTTCTCATGCAACTGGAAAAAAGTCTTCAGTCGCCCCGCGCGGTTCCGCCGTGGACGCGCGAACAGTGGCAAAGCAAGCTGGAGCGAGAGTACCAGGATATTGCCGCCCTGCCGCAGCGGGCGAAGCTGAAGATAAAGAGGCCGGTAAAGGTTCAGCCTATCGCCAGGGTGTGGTATAGCGGGCAGCAAAAGCAGGTGCAATACGCCTGTCCAGGGCCGATGATCGCGCTGATATCCGGCACGCAGGGCGTTAGCGTGCCGGACCTCGGAGAGCTTCTGAACTATGACGCCGGGAACGTGCAGTATCGTTATAAACCGCAGGCGCAATCGCTCAGGCTAATGATTCCGCGACTGCACCTGTGGCTGGCTAGCGAATAGCCATACTGCCTACCATCTCTTCAGGGCGCACCCAGCGGTCAAATTCCTCTTCCGTCAGGTAGCCGAGCGCCAACGCGGAGGCCTTGAGCGTTAACCCCTCTTTATGCGCCTTTTTGGCAATTTCCGCCGCTTTGTCGTAGCCAATATGAGTATTCAAGGCGGTAACCAGCATCAGCGACTCATTGAGCAACTGGCTGATACGCTCGCGGTTAGGTTCAATGCCTGACGCGCAGTGCTCATTAAAGCTCGCCATCCCATCAGCCAGCAGCCGCACCGATTGCAGGAAATTGTGGATCACCATCGGGCGGTAAACGTTGAGCTCAAAGTTGCCCGAAGCGCCGCCGATGTTTACCGCGACATCGTTACCCATCACCTGACAGCAGACCATAGTGAGGGCCTCGCACTGGGTCGGGTTAACCTTGCCCGGCATAATCGACGACCCCGGTTCATTTTCCGGGATCGCAATTTCGCCGATGCCGCAGCGCGGACCGGAGGCCAGCCAGCGCACATCGTTGGCGATTTTCATCAGCGAAGCGGCCAGCCCTTTCAGCGCGCCGTGGGCATGCACCAGCGCATCAACGGTCGCCAGCGCTTCAAACTTGTTCGGCGCGGTCACAAACGGTTGGCCGCTCAGGGCCGCCAGCTCGGCGGCGACGCGTACCGCGTATTCCGGATGGGTATTAAGCCCGGTTCCCACCGCCGTGCCGCCCAGCGCCAGTTCCGCCAGATGGGGCAAGCTATGGTCAATATGCCGGAGGTTATGCTCGAGCATGGCGACCCAGCCTGAGATCTCCTGGCCGAGCGTCAGCGGCGTCGCATCCTGCAGGTGGGTGCGGCCGATTTTGACAATATCGTTGAAGGCCAGGGATTTATCATTAAGCGTTTGCTTCAGAATGTTGAGCTGCGGGATCAGCTTTACCCGAAGCGCAATTATCGCCGCTACGTGCATCGCCGTCGGGAAAACGTCGTTAGAGCTCTGGCTCTTGTTAACATCATCGTTAGGATGAACCTTACGCTCCATCCCGCGTACCCCGCCCAGCAGTTCACTCGCACGATTAGCCAGCACCTCATTCATATTCATGTTGCTTTGCGTACCGGAGCCGGTTTGCCAGATAGCCAGCGGAAACTCGTCCGGATGCTTGCCTGCCAACACTTCATCCGCAGCCTGAATAATCACCTGCGCTTTTTCTGCGCTCAGAAGACCGAGATCGTTATTCACCTTCGCCGCCGCACGCTTGGTCAGCGCCAGCGCATGAATAAGCTCGACCGGCATTTTTTCCGTCGAGATGCGGAAATGTTCCAGTGAGCGCTGAGTCTGCGCGCCCCAAAGCCTATTGGCAGGCACATCGATTGCGCCCATAGAGTCTTTTTCACTGCGATGCGTTGTCATTACTTTCTCCTTGGATTCAAAGTGCGTAATAGCGACAAAGCTCACCTGCTTAAAGCGTAAAGTATGGGTCAGATTTATAAGTTGTTTTGGTGGTTCGTGCCGCTAAGCGGCATAAAAAAACCGCCCCGAAGGGCGGCTGAGCTTATTTCACGCAGCGGGCGCACTGCGAACTCTGGATCTGCTGGAAGAAGTCATTGCCCTTATCATCCACGAGGATAAACGCCGGGAAGTCTTCAACTTCAATTTTCCAGATAGCCTCCATCCCCAGCTCCGGCCAGGCCACGCACTCCAGACTACGGATGCTCTGCTGCGCCAGTACCGCCGCCGGACCGCCGATGCTGCCGAGGTAGAAACCGCCGTGCTTGTGACAGGCGTCGGTCACCTGCTGGCTACGGTTACCTTTGGCTAACATGATTTTACTCGCTCCATGCGCCTGCAGCAGATCGACGTAGGAGTCCATACGGCCTGCGGTGGTCGGGCCAAGAGAACCGGAAGCGTAGCCGTCAGGGGTTTTCGCCGGGCCCGCGTAGTAGATCGGGTGGTCCTTGACGTACTGCGGCAATTCCTCGCCATTATCGATGAGCTCTTTCAGCCTGGCGTGGGCGATATCGCGCGCCACGATAATCGTACCGCTCAGCGACAGGCGGGTCGACACCGGGTACTGCGACAGCAGCGCCAGAATATCGCTCATCGGCTGGTTCAGATTGACCTTAACCGCTTCTCCCTCGCCGGCCTGACGCAGATGCTCGGGAATATACTTGCCCGGATTGCTCTCCAGTTTCTCAATCCAGATCCCCTCGCGGTTGATCTTCGCTTTGATGTTGCGATCCGCGGAGCAGGAAACGCCCATGCCCACCGGACAGGAGGCGCCGTGGCGCGGCAGGCGGATGACGCGAATATCGTGGGCGAAGTATTTACCGCCGAACTGCGCACCGAGGCCAAGGTTCTGCGCTTCCAGCAACAGCTCGTTTTCGAGCTGAATATCGCGGAAGGCCTGGCCGTGCTCGTTGCCCTCGGTCGGCAGACCATCGTAATACTTCGTTGAGGCCAGCTTAACGGTTTTCAGAGTAGACTCCGCCGACGTGCCGCCAATCACAAAAGCAATATGGTACGGCGGGCAGGCCGCGGTCCCCAGCGTGCGCATCTTCTCGACGAGGTAATTTTTCAGCTTCGCCGGAGTAATTAACGCCTTGGTTTCCTGATACAGATAGGTTTTGTTAGCCGAGCCGCCGCCTTTGGCGATGCAGAGGAATTTGTACTCCTCGCCGTCGGTAGCGTAGAGGTCGATTTGCGCAGGCAGGTTAGTGCCGGTGTTGACCTCTTTATACATATCCAGCGGCGCGTTCTGCGAATAGCGCAGGTTATCCTGGATATAGGTGTTGTACACGCCCTGCGCCAGCGCGGCTTCATCGCCGCCGCCGGTCCACACGCGCTGACCTTTCTTGCCGGTGATAATTGCGGTACCGGTGTCCTGGCAGGTCGGCAGTACGCCTTTGGCGGCAATATCCGAGTTGCGCAAGAACTGTAGCGCCACGTATTTATCGTTGTCGCTGGCTTCCGGGTCGTTGAGAATATCGGCGACCTGCTGCTGGTGCGCCGGGCGAAGCATAAAGGAGGCGTCGTGGAAAGCGTGCTGTGCCAGTAAAGTTAGCGCCTGAGGTTCAACTTTCAGAACTTCCTGGCCGGCGAATTCGGCGACGGAGACGTAATCACTGCTGAGGAGGTAATACTCGGTATCGTCCTTTTTCAGTGGAAAAGGATCCTGATATACAAAGGGTTTATTCGACATTGTGCTCTCACTTACTGCTTGGCTGATTATATTTCAGGCAGACACTCCATTTGCCCGTAGAAAAGCGAGTCGATCGATTCTACACAATTTTTTAACAAAAACTGAGACAAGGACGACTTTTTCTTCGCACCGGTTGCTTCTCGGGCGTTTGCTGGTTTAATAGTGCCATTACTATCAAGTGGAAACAGGGATTGAGAATGCAAAAACTCATCAACTCAGTGCAAAATTACGCCTGGGGAAGTCATACCGCCTTAACCGAACTTTATGGCATTGCTAACCCAAACAACCTGCCGATGGCGGAGCTGTGGATGGGCGCGCATCCGAAGAGCAGCTCGCAAATTCTCGATGACGCCGGAACGCCGCGTTCTCTGCGCGATGCAATCGACAGCGATAAAACGACCCTGCTTGGCGCCAAAGTTGCCGAGCGTTTTGGTGAACTGCCGTTCCTGTTTAAAGTGCTGTGCGCTGCCCAGCCGCTCTCTATTCAGGTTCACCCGAACAAACGGGCCTCGGAAATCGGGTTTGCCAAAGAGAATGCCGCCGGGATCCCGCTTGATGCCGCCGAACGTAACTATAAAGATCCGAACCACAAGCCGGAGCTGGTTTTCGCGTTAACGCCGTTCCTTGCCATGAACGCCTTCCGCGAGTTTTCCGAAATCGTGAAGCTGCTGCAGCCGGTAGCTGAAGCGCATCCGGCAATAGCGCAGTTCCTGGCGCAGCCTGACGCCGCCCATCTGAGCCAGCTGTTTGCCAGCCTGCTGAACATGAAAGGCGACGAAAAAGCGCACGCCCTGAGCGTACTGCAGAGAGCGCTGGACAGCGAGCAGGGAGAACCGTGGCAGACTATCCGCCTGATCGCCGAGTTCTATCCGGACGATAGCGGCCTTTTCTCTCCGCTACTGCTCAACGTGGTCAAGCTGAATCCCGGCGAGGCGATGTTCCTGTTTGCGGAAACGCCGCACGCCTACCTGCAGGGCGTGGCGCTGGAGGTGATGGCCAACTCCGATAACGTCCTGCGCGCGGGATTGACGCCGAAGTACATTGATATTCCGGAGCTGGTGGCAAACGTCAAATTTGAACCCAAACCCGCTGGCGAACTCCTGACCCAGCCGGTCATTCACGGCGCGGAGCTGGACTTCCCCATCCCGGTTGACGATTTTGCTTTCTCACTGCACGACCTTTCAGCGCAGGCATCAACCATCGCCCAGGATAGCGCGGCGATCCTGTTCTGCGTCGAGGGTGAAGCAACGATCGTGAAAGGCGAACAGCGTCTGACGCTGAAGCCGGGCGAGTCGGCTTTCGTGGCGCACAACGAATCACCGGTACAGGTCAGCGGCAGCGGTCGCGTGGCGCGCGTGTTTAATAAGCTCCAGTAAGTTACTGAACTTTTTAGCCACAGTTGCTAGACTTTCACTCATCACGACAACACTACCAGGCGGCCCAATCCGCCTGGTTTCATTTATGGACAAATGCTATGAAAAAATCGCTGGTCGCAGCAGGAGTTATCATCGCGCTGGGCGTCGTCTGGACGGGCGGCGCGTGGTACACAGGGAAGCAGCTGGAAAGCCGCATTGCCGATATGGTGCAGCAGGCGAATGCTCAGCTGCAAAGCAGCGCGCCGCAGGCTGGCGTAGAGCTCACCTATCAGGACTATCAGCGCGGTCTGTTCAGCAGCCGTTTACAACTGGTCCTGAAACCCATCGTCGGCAAAGCGCCCCGCTGGCTGGCCGCCGGACAGTCGCTGGTGTTTGACGAAGTTGTCGATCACGGCCCCTTCCCGCTGGCTTCACTGAAATCCTTTAACCTCGCCCCGGCGATGGCATCCGTCAAAACCACCTTAGTGAACAACGAGGCCAGCAAGTCGCTGTTTGACATTGCAAAAGGCGAAACGCCGTTTACTATCGATACCCGCATCGCCTACAGCGGCGACAACCAGTCCGCTATCGTGCTGAAACCGCTTGATTACGCGAAAGACGACGAGAAAGTCACTTTTAGCGGCGGTCAGTTCCAGCTTAACGCCGATCGAGAGGGAAAAACCCTCAGCCTGAGCGGCGAAGCGGGCAGCGGGCAAATTAACGCGGTCAACGAATACAATCAGAAGGTACAGCTCACCTTTAATAATCTGAAAACCGACGGTTCCACCGAAATGGCCAGCTTCAACGAGCGTATTGGCAAGCAGGCCATCTCGCTGGAAAAACTGGCGATTGGCGTTGAAGGAAAAGAGCTGGCGCTGTTTGAAGGGATGAAAATCGACGGCAACTCTTCGCTGACCGCCGACGGCAAAGGGATTAACAGCCAGCTGGACTACACCGTCAACAGCCTGAAGCTGCAAAATCAGGATATCGGTAGCGGCAGGCTGACCCTGAAGCTGGACAATATTGATGGTGAAGCTTTCCATCAGTTCAGCCAGAAGTACAATGCCGATGCCCAGGCGCTGATGGCGGACCCTCAGCTGGCGCAGAATCCTGAGCTGTACCAGCAGGCGCTAACGCAAACCTTCTTTAGCTCACTGCCGATGATGCTGAAAGGCAGCCCGTCCCTGACCATTTCTCCGCTAAGCTGGCGCAACGCGAAGGGCGAAACCACCCTGAATCTATCGATTCTGCTCAAAGATCCGTCGCTGACTACCACTCCGCCGCAGACGCTGGCCGAGGAAGTGGATCGTAGCGTCAAATCTCTCGACGGCAAGCTGGTGATCCCGGTGGATATGGCGACGGCGTTTATGACTCAGATTGCCGGGCTGGAAGGCTATCAGCCCGCCGACGCCGCTAAGCTTGCGGATCAGCAGGTGAAAGGCCTGGCGGCGATGGGACAGATGTTCCGTATTACCACTATGGAAGATAACGCCATCACCTCCAGCCTGCAGTATGCTGACGGCCAGGTGACGCTGAACGGGCAGAAAATGCCGCTGGATGAGTTTGCCGGGATGTTCGGTTTAGCGCTTCCCCCTGTCCCGGCGCCCGCTGAGCCGCAGGAGACGCTGCCGCAAGAAGTGGTACCGCCAGTCGCGCCGCAGCAATAAATGACATATAGCCCCTCACCAGGGGCTATTTACGCGTAATCAGCCGAGGAGAGATGATCTGGTTTCGCGACGCTCCCTGCCCCTCTTCCATACGCCGTAAAATACACTCCGCCAGGCTTTGCCCCATCTCCCGGGCGGGAGTCGTAACCCAGGTCAGCGGCAGATCATCCAGCGCCTCCTCGGGTAATTCCGCAAATGCCGCCAGCGCGACCCGCTGTTCGAAATAGCTTTCAACGCCATCCTCTCCGCTCTGTCGCCCGGCGCGCATCAGGCCAAACCACGCCCCGGTCGCGATCACGCTGTTATAACAGAGCACGGCGCTAATGGTCGGGTTTTGCCGCAGCAGGGCCGTCATCGCCTCCGCCGCCTGCTTCTGGCTTGAGCCGCACTCCACCACCCACTCGCTATGAAACGGCAGGCCATATTTCAGCAGGGTAGCGCAGTAGCCGCCAACCCGTTCGGCGCGCGTCAGGGATGAACTTTGCCCTCCCAGCCAGGCAATGCGCTGATGACCGCGTCGGATCAGGTGCTCGGTGACAATTTGCGCCGCCTGCATATTATCCGGGCGGATCAGGTCCACATCGTCGAGATAGCTGGCGCGGGAGGCGAAGACCAGCGGCATTCCGGCTTCCGCCGCGCGATCGCGCAGTTCGCCCCCCCGATCGATGGCGCCAGCAATCACTACGCCATCGACCCCCTGCGAAACCAGGGTATCAAAACGCTGGAGCATTTTTTCTCCGCTGTGCCCGCCCTGGGTGAGGAAGACCATTCTGCCCTGCGACTCAAGCGCATCGGTCAATCCGGCGGTCATCTCCGCGTAGAAAGGCTTCGACAAGTCGCTGACGATCAGGCCAATCACCCCGCTCTGGCCGCCGCGCAGGGACGCCGCCTGGCGGTTACGCACAAAGCCCAACTGTTCAATGGCGTGATTGACGCGCTCGCCGGTTGCCGACGAAATACGCCCCTTGCCGCTCAGTACCAGCGAGACGGTACTGACGGATACCCCCGCCGCCTGCGCGACATCATTAATGGTAATTTTTTTCGCGATAGCCATAACTGCAGGCCGACTCCCTTTGGCTGTCGATAAAACGTTTTATCAGGATGCCCTCTTTATAAACTTTATTATCGCTGGAATATGTGATTTTTATCGCACTAAAGTTTGGTAAAACGTTTTATCTTTTCGTGGCGTTGCATCCTACCGATAACTTTTAGAACCAGGATTCATGTTATGACGGCGAAAACAGCAAACAAAATTACCTTGTGGGAGTTTTTCCAGCAGCTCGGGAAAACCTTCATGTTACCCGTAGCATTACTCTCCTTTTGCGGGATCATGCTGGGGATCGGCAGCTCTCTGAGCAGCCATGATGTCCTGACGCTTCTGCCGTGGCTGGACGTGCCGCTGCTGCAGGCCGTTTTCGTCTGGATGGGCAAAGTCGGCTCCTTTGCCTTCAGCTTTCTGCCGGTGATGTTTTGTATCGCCATTCCGCTGGGTCTGGCGCGAGAAAACAAAGGCGTCGCCGCGTTTGCCGGTTTTGTCGGCTACGCGGTAATGAACCTGGCGGTAAACTTCTGGCTGACGGCCAAAGGTATTCTGCCGACCACCGATGCCGCCATCCTCAAAGCCAATAACATCCAGAACATTATCGGTATTCAATCGATCGACACCGGGATTCTCGGCGCGGTGATCGCCGGGATCATCGTCTGGATGCTGCACGAACGTTTCCATAACATCCGCCTGCCCGACGCGCTGGCCTTTTTTGGCGGTACCCGCTTTGTGCCCATTATTACGACCGTGGTTCTCGGCCTGGTCGGTCTGGTGATCCCGCTAATATGGCCCGTTTTCGCCATGGGGATTAACGCACTCGGCCAGGTCATCAATAGCGCAGGTGATTTCGGACCGATGATCTTCGGTACCGGTGAACGCCTGCTGCTGCCTTTTGGCCTGCACCATATTCTGGTGGCGCTGATCCGCTTTACCGAAGCGGGCGGCACCCTGGACGTTTGCGGTCATAGCGTCAGCGGCGCGCTGACGATTTTCCAGGCCCAGCTAAGCTGCCCGACCAGCCACGGCTTCGCCGAGAGCGCGACCCGCTTCCTGTCACAGGGTAAAATGCCGGCATTCCTCGGCGGCCTGCCGGGCGCAGCGCTGGCGATGTATCACTGCGCGCGTCCGGAAAATCGCCATAAGATTAAAGGCCTGCTGATTTCCGGCGTTATCGCCTGCGTGGTAGGCGGCACCACCGAACCGCTGGAATTCCTGTTCCTGTTCGTCGCGCCGGTTCTCTACGTTATCCATGCGTTACTGACCGGCCTGGGCTTTACCGTAATGGCGATCCTCGGCGTGACAATCGGCAACACCGACGGCAACGTTATCGACTTTGTGGTATTCGGCATTCTGCACGGTCTGTCCACCAGGTGGTACATGGTACCGGTGGTTGCGGCCATCTGGTTTGCGGTTTACTACGGTATCTTCCGTTTCGCGATCTCCCGCTTTAACCTGAAAACGCCGGGACGCGATATTGAAACAACGAGCGCATTTGAGAAAGCTGTCACCGGCGTGACCGGCAAATCAGGGTATAACGTTCCGGCGATTCTGGCCGCACTCGGCGGCGCGGAAAATATCGTTTCGCTCGATAACTGCATTACCCGCCTGCGTCTGTCGGTTAACGATATGAGCAAAGTCGACAGCGCCGCGCTGAAAGCGAATCGCGCCATCGGCGTGGTTCAGCTCAACCAGCATAACCTGCAGGTAGTGATTGGCCCGCAGGTGCAGTCGGTAAAAGATGAAATGGCTGTCCTGATGAATACCGTCGAGGCATAAGCTCCGCCCCCGCCTTGCGGCAGGGGGCCAGGATTAAGGAAGTTGCGATGTTTGATTTTTCAAAGCAGATCGACCGTCACGGTACCTGGTGCACGCAGTGGGATTACGTCGCCGACCGTTTTGGCGTAGCCGACCTGCTGCCCTTTACGATCTCCGACATGGATTTCGCCACCGCCCCCTGTATTCTTGATGCCGTCAGCAAACGTCTGGGGCACGGTGTTTTTGGCTACAGCCGGTGGAAAAATGATGAATTCCTCGGCGCGGTGAGCCACTGGTTCGCCAGCCGTTTTCATAGCCCAATCAACCGCGAAGCGATTGTTTACGGGCCATCGGTGATCTATATGGTCGCGGAGATGATTCGTCAGTGGTCAGCAGTGGGCGACGGCATCGTGGTACACACTCCGGCCTACGATGCCTTTTATAAAACCATTGAAGGCAACCAGCGGCGCGTCGCGGCCGTGCCGCTCTCTCTCGACAACCATCACTGGCGCTGCGATATGGCGGCCCTGGAGCGGGTACTGGCTCAGCCGCGTAATACCGTTCTGCTGCTGTGCAGCCCGCACAACCCCACCGGCAAGGTCTGGACCCGTGAAGAGCTGGAAACCATGGCGCAGCTGTGTGAGAAGCATGGGGTAAAAGTGATTAGCGACGAGATCCATATGGACATGGTCTGGGACGGGCAGCAGCACATCCCGTGGTGCGACGTGGCCCGCAGCCCCTGGGCGCTCTTCACCTCCGGCTCGAAAAGCTTCAACATTCCGGCATTTACCGGCGCATACGGCTTGATTGACGATCCCGCCGTGCGCGAAAGCTATCTGCACGCGCTGAAGAGCCGCGATGGCCTCTCATCACCTTCCGTGCCGGCGCTGGTCGCCCATATTGCCGCCTATCGCGAGGGAGCGCCCTGGCTGGATGCCCTGCGCGGTTATTTGCAGGAAAATATGCGCTTCATCGCTGGCGAACTGAATCAGGCGTTTCCGGAGCTAGGCTGGCAGCCACCGCAGGCGACTTACCTGGCGTGGATTGACCTGCGCCCGCTGGCCGTTGACGATCGCGCTCTGCAAAAAGCACTTATCGAGGAGCAGAAGGTCGCCATTATGCCCGGCTACACTTACGGCGAAGAGGGTAAGGGCTTTGTCCGTCTCAACGCCGGTTGCCCACGCGAGAAGCTGGAAAAAGGCGTGCAGGGATTAATCGCCGCCCTGCGTTCGCTGCGCTAATTATTTTCCCTTCAATAATCAGGTAGCGGGCTCCCCGCTACCGCTGGCGTTTATTTCACCGGCGCTTTGCGCGGTACAAACATTAAGCGCGAATAAAATCATAGTTCTCTCTGTGCCACGCCGATGAGATTCACCTGACCGCGGAAAAAATAACCTCTGGCTTATTAACCGTCTCAATCCCGCTCCCCTGCCTGCCCCCGACCTAAGAGTCTCCGGGCATAATGAGACCAAATTTTGACGAGACGCAAAAAAATTCGCGCCGCAAAGGTGTATTTAATTGCCGCTTTTCATTCCCGTCAAAGTATTAATCAGGAGGACGAAATTATGAAAACTTACGATCGTAACCGTAATGCTATCTCTACCGGCAGCATGGTTATGGTAGCCGATAGCGGCGCGACGGGCGTCATTAAGGCCATCCACGCTGAAGGTAAAACGGCGGAGCAGATCCGTCGTGCTGATTGCGTGGAAATAGACGGACACGAAGGGTTATTTAGCCCGCTGAACCTGATTCGTCTGGGCTTTAACTGAATTCGCGTACCGTCATTAACAGCAGGCCGCGAATAAGCGGTCGTGAAAGGCCACCAGCGCGTGGCCTTTTATATTCTCTTTATCGGTCAATTTGATCCTGTCGAGCGTTTTCAGGAACTAAACAGCGTAGTATCGCCCCTCTTCAACCCGCTACGGGTAATATACCTTCTGAGTTCAGAGGCATCTTCATGACATGGCAACAATTCAAACAGACGTGGCTGATTAAATTCTGGTCACCCGTTCCCGCCGTTATCGCCGCGGGGATTCTCTCAACCTACTACTTCGGCATTACCGGCACTTTTTGGGCCGTCACCGGCGAATTTACCCGCTGGGGCGGACAATTGCTGCAACTTATCGGCGTGCACAGCGAAGAGTGGGGGTACTACAAACTCATTCATCTTGAGGGCACCCCGCTCACTCGCATCGACGGCATGATGATCATCGGCATGTTCGGCGGCTGTTTCGCCGCTGCGCTGTGGGCGAATAACGTGAAGCTGCGTTTTCCTCGCAGCCGGGTGCGTATTCTGCAGGCCGTCGCCGGAGGCATCATTGCCGGCTTCGGCGCCCGTCTGGCGATGGGCTGTAACCTGGCCGCCTTCTTCACCGGTATCCCGCAGTTTTCTCTGCACGCCTGGTTCTTTGCCATCGCGACGGCTATCGGCACCTGGTTCGGCGCGCGTTTTACCTTGCTGCCCATCTTCCGTATTCCGGTTAAGATGCAAAAAGTGTCGCAGGCGTCGCCGCTGACGCAAAAACCTGACCAGGCGCGACGCCGGTTCCGTCTCGGGATGGTGGTCTTTTTTGCCATGATCGCCTGGGGTCTGCTCACCGCGGCTAACCAGCCGAAGCTCGGCCTGGCGCTGCTATTTGGCGTCGGGTTTGGCCTGCTTATCGAACGCGCGCAGATCTGCTTTACTTCTGCCTTTCGCGATATGTGGATCACCGGACGCACCAATATGGCGAAGGCAATCATTTTCGGTATGGCGGCCAGCGCCATCGGGATCTTCAGCTACGTGCAGCTTGGCATGGAACCAAAAATTATGTGGGCCGGCCCCAACGCGGTCATCGGCGGTCTGCTGTTTGGCTTTGGAATCGTCCTGGCGGGCGGCTGCGAAACCGGCTGGATGTACCGCGCGGTGGAAGGCCAGGTGCACTTCTGGTGGGTTGGGCTGGGCAACGTGATAGGTTCAACGATCCTGGCATACTACTGGGACGGACTCTCCCCGGCGCTGGCTACAAGCTGGGATAAAATCAACCTGCTGGCGACATTCGGGCCTTTCGGCGGCCTGCTGGTGACCTATCTCCTGCTGCTGATCGCGCTGGGTTTGGTTATTGGCTGGGAAAAACGCTTTTTCCGCCGCAAATCTCTCGCCACCTCAACGGTTAAGGAAAGCGCATGAAAACTCTGGTCCCGGACTATCGCCTGGATATGGTTGGCGAACCCTGCCCCTATCCTGCCATCGCCACGCTTGAAGCGATGCCCTCGCTGAAGAAAGGCGAAATTCTTGAAGTGGTCAGCGACTGCCCGCAGTCGATTAACAATATCCCGCTGGATGCCAAAAATCACGGCTATACCGTGCTCGATATTCAGCAAGATGGGCCAACCATCCGCTATTTGATTCAAAAATAGCCATCAAAAAGCCGGTAGCACGCTACCGGCCGTTATATGCGCTTGCCCGTCGGCGGCGGATGCCATACCGGGAATGAAACGATTACCAGCCCTTAACCGCATCGCCTTTATAAAGCTGTTCTGCCGCCGCGGCCACCTCATCGCTCTGGTAGGCCTTCACCAGATTTTTTACCTTTTCGCTATCTTTGTTTTCGATGCGGCTGGCAAAGATATTGACGTAGGGCGAATCTTTGCTTTCCACAAACAGGCCGTTGCGCGACGGTGACAGGCCCACCTGGCTTGAGAAAGTGGTATTAATTATCGCCATGGTTATCTGCTGGTCGTCCAGCGCGCGGGTAAGCTGCGGCGCCTCAATCTCGACGATTTTTAAGTTTTTCGGGTTATTAATGATATCAAGCGAAGTGGGCAGCAGACCGGTGCCCTCCTTCAATGTAATCAGCCCCTGCTTTTGCAGTAGCAGCAGCGAGCGTCCGAGGTTAGTTGGGTCATTGGGAACGGCCACCTGCGCGCCATCGGGCAGCTGGTCGACCGAACTGATTTTCTTCGAATAGGCGGCAATCGGATAAACGAACGTCGTGCCAACCTGAACCAGCTTATAGCCGCGCTCCTGAATTTGTTTATCCAGATAAGGCTTATGCTGGAAAGCATTAGCATCAAGATCGCCGTTGTTCAGCGCTTCGTTGGGCAGGACGAAATCATTAAACGTCACCACTTCGACGTCGAGATTGTACTTCTCTTTTGCCACTTTTTGCGCCACCGCCCAGACCTCCTGGTCAACGCCTGCGCTAATGCCCACTTTGATGTGGTTAGGGTCCTGCTCGCCAGGTTTGCAGGCTGCCAGCAGCAGCGAGCTTGCGACAACCAGCGGTACTGCAATTTTTTTTAACGTAAAGATCATATTCCCAGGGTCCTTTTTAAAATAGCCTGCCATTCATTGCAGGAAAACCAGCGCCAGAGACTATAGAAAATCACACGGGCGAAATTAAATACTGATTCACTATGATTAATAGCGTTTTGCTATGAGCGAATGCGACATGCTGCTCAGAGAGAGGGGAATCTTTCCTCACCACTCCCTTTTTCATTGATTTATTCGGTATTTTTCTCCTCTTTTAACCATTTATCGTTCTGATGTACAATGACGCGCACTTTAACTAAAAAAAGAGTGCGACCATGATTGATTTAACTTTGCCATTAACCGACATCCATCGCCATCTTGACGGTAACATCCGGGCCCAAACTATTCTCGATCTTGGCCGCCAGTATAACCTCGCACTTCCGGCAAATACGCTCGAAACATTACGTCCTCATGTACAGGTCACCAGCAATGAGCCCGACCTGGTTAGCTTCCTCTCTAAGCTGGATTGGGGTGTAAAAATGCTCGCCTCTCTGGATGCCTGCCGCCGCGTTGCCTATGAAAACCTTGAAGATGCCGCGCGCAACGGACTGCATTACGTCGAACTGCGTTTCTCTCCGCGCTATATGGCGATGACCCACCAGCTGCCGGTAGCGGGCGTCGTCGAAGCGGTGATCGCCGGGGTAAAAGAAGGCAGCCGCGACTTTAACGTTGAAGCCCGTCTGATCGGTATTCTGAGCCGCACCTTCGGCGAAGCGGCGTGCGAGGAAGAGCTCGAAGCCCTGCTCGCCCACCGCGACGGCATTACCGCCCTCGACCTCGCCGGCGATGAACTTGGCTTCCCAGGGAATCTGTTTATGGAGCACTTCCGCCGCGCGCGCGATGCGGGCTGGCGGATCACGGTCCATGCAGGCGAAGCCGCCGGTCCGGAAAGCATCTGGCAGGCCATTCGCGAGCTGGGAGCCGAACGCATCGGCCACGGTGTGAAGGCGGTGCAGGACCCGGCGCTGATGGACTATCTCGCCGCGCAGCGCATCGGCATTGAGTCCTGTCTGACCTCCAATATCCAGACCAGCACCGTGCCGTCGCTGGCCCGGCATCCGCTGAAAACTTTCCTCGCGCACGGCGTGTTGGCCTGCATTAATACCGACGACCCCGCCGTCCAGGGCGTCGATATTATCCACGAATATACGGTTGCCGCCCCGGCTGCCGGCCTGAGCCGCGAGCAGATTCGCCAGGCGCAGATCAACGGCCTGGAACTCGCCTTTTTAAGCGCCGGGGAAAAAGCAGCGCTGATGCAGCGCGTTCAGCAGGCTTGATCGACTCCCCCGTGATAAACGGGGGTCATTCAACGCCGGGCGGTTGGTGTCGCCGGGATGACCTAATTCAGACACAGCGTCGTTCGATGTCTGGCCGACTCGAGGCCAAACTCAATCAGCTCCATAATCTGAATCGCCTGGCTTGCCGGAACCGGATTAGTGCCGCTTCCGTTAAGTGCATCGCGAATAGCGGCATAATAGGCCGGATAGTTACCCGGCAGCGTAAGCCACGACTCCTCGGTTATGTCCTCGCCCTCCGCTCGCGTCAGCACCCCGTCGCGCATATCGTATCCCCAGTCTTCCTGCGGCAGACGTTCGCCGCTTTTCAGCCGCTCCTCCTGCGGGTCGAGACCGTATTTCACATAGCTTCCTCGCGAACCGTGGATAATAAAGCGCGCCGTTTCCGCCGCAGCGACCAGAGTTCCGTGCAGCACGACCCGACGCTGCGGCCAGGCTAAAACCGCATGAAAATAGTCGGTGGACTGGGAGCCCGGACGTAACTGCGCCAGATCAACCTGCATGCTAACCGGCAGGCCGAAGAGATTTACCACCTGGTCCAGCAGATGCGGAGCAAGATCGTACCAGATGCCGCTCCCCGGTCCGCCTTGTTCACGCCAGCGATTACGCACCTGCGGTCGATAGCGATCGAAATGAGACTCAAAGTATCCTACTTCCCCCAGTAGCCCTTCGTTAATCAGCGCTTTTACCGTCAGAAAATCGCTGTCCCAGCGGCGGTTATGGAATACCGACAGCAGCCGCCCGCCGCTTTTTGCCAGCGCTTCAAGCTCACGCGCCTGTGACAGTGTCACGGTAAAGGGTTTATCGACGACTACGTGCTTGCCCGCCTCCAGCGCGGCCTTGGCCAGCGGAAAATGGGTGTCGTTTGGGGTCGGGATCACCACCAAATCGATATTGGGGTCGTTCAAAATCCGCTCTGGCCCGCTAACCACCGGCAATGCAGGCCAATCGGCATGCACTTTATTTTCATCGCTGCTGGCCACGGCGGCCAGCGTCATCCCTGGCGTACCGCTGATTAACGGCGCATGAAAGGTCTTGCTCGCGTAGCCATAACCGATTAATCCTACCCGGATAGCATCACTCATATTTTACCCCCTTAACGAGAATAACGGTGTCCCAGTTACGCTGCGGATAAGACCTCTGTTAACGCATGTTGCCCGCGTTATCGCGCAGCATTACGTCATTTGCGCAACTAAGTTCATGTAACACTTGCGTTACTTCAATCCTCTAGTACCATTTCCTTCTGGTTTCACAATTTGCTACAGAGTTATGGAAAACGTTTTTAACCGTATTGTAGAACTTATTGGCTGGATTGTTTTGGGCGTCTCAGCCCTGCTTTTAGTTATCGCTCATCATATTGATAACTACCAGTCCCCACCTACCGTTGATACTGTTCAGGCGAAGCCGCTGGCGAAATAAACAGTGACCCGCTTCGCAACTATGCAACCGGTTTCTGAAACCGGTTGCATAGCGGTGCAGGGTTTTATTACAATCTCCTTATCAATCGATAAGGAGTTTCTTCATGTCCGGATTTCCGCAGCATTTTTTATGGGGAGCCGCTACCGCAGCCTGGCAGGTTGAGGGCGGACACGATGCCGACGGCAAAGGCCCTTCTATCTGGGATATCTACTCCCATCTCCCAGGCACCACTTTTCAGGGCACCACCGGCGATATCGCCGTAGACCATTACCATCGCTTTCGCGAAGATGTTGCGCTGATGGCGGAAATGGGTCTGCAAAGCTATCGCTTCTCAATTTCATGGCCGCGTCTGCTGCCCGAAGGCCGCGGCGAGGTTAACGAGGCTGGGGTTCAGTTCTACAGCGATCTGATTGATGAGCTGCTGGCGCATAATATTGAACCGATGATCACCCTGTATCACTGGGATCTTCCGCAGGCGTTGCAGGAGGAAGGCGGCTGGGAAGCGCGCAGTACGGCGGAAGCGTTCGCTGAGTACGCCCGCCTCTGCTATCAGCGCTTCGGCTCGCGGGTCAAATTGTGGGCGACCTTCAACGAAACTATCGTCTTTATCGGGCATGGCTATATTAACGGCATCCACCCGCCAGCGGTGCGCGACCCTGCGCGCGCGATTCAGGCCTGCCACCACGTCTTTATCGCCCATGCGCTGGCCGTGAAAGCGTTTAGTGAAATGGCAGTCGAGGGGCAGATAGGTTTTGTCAACGTACTGCAGCCGCATACCCCTTTAACCGACAGCGAGGAGGATATGCGCGCGACGGCGATGGCGGATGCTATTCACACCCACTGGCTTTACGATCCGGTGCTAAAAGGTCAATACCCTGAAGAGCTCCTGCAACAAACCCAGGCGCTGTGGGGCGTTCCGGCTTTTGCCGCAGGCGACGATGCGCTGCTGCGTGAAAACCGCTGTGATTTTATCGGCCTGAACTACTACCGCCGCGAAACCGTCTCAGCGCAGCCCCCGGAGGTTCCGACCGGCGGCGAACCCGGCGTCGACGGGCTGTTCTATTTTGTACGCAACCCGCAAAGTACCTATACCGAATGGGGCTGGGAAATTTGGCCTCAGGGGTTAACCGACGGGATCATGATGATTAAAGCGCGCTACGGTGACATACCGATTTACATCACCGAAAACGGACTCGGGGCCATTGACCCGATCATCGATGGCGAAATCGTCGACGACCCGCGTATTGACTATCTGAGTAGCCACATAACTGCGCTGGAAAAAGCGCTGGAACTGGGCGCTGACGTGCGCGGCTATTATCCCTGGTCCTTTATTGATCTATTAAGCTGGCTCAACGGTTATAAAAAACAGTACGGCTTTGTTTATGTTGATCATCAGAACAATCTGGCGCGTAAACGTAAAAAGAGCTTTTTCTGGTACCAAAACGTTATTGCCAGCCGAGGCGAACAGCGTTAATCTTCTCTCCCAGGCGCCATCCGGCGCCTGATTCAGTTCTGGAATACTCTTAAATTCCTTTTTACCAGGCCAGAAACATCATCTGTTCTTGTTCCGGGTATTTACAACCGAAATAATTCCATACAGTTTACTGAAAAAAAGGAACGGCCGGTTGAGAACAGGTTTACACAGAATGGGTATATTCAACTTAAATTATTCTGATTATAAAATGGATACGCAAATGACTGTTCAGGACTACTTATTAAAATTTCGTAAAATCAGCACGCTGGAAAGTCTGGAAAAACTTTTTGATCACCTTAACTATTCCCTGACCGATAACGAAGAGATCGTCAACATGTATCGCGCCGCAGACCATCGTCGGGCGGAGCTGGTTTCTGGCGGCAAATTGTTCAACATTGGCGAGGTGCCCAAGTCCGTCTGGCGCTACGTGCAATAAAGACTGTCATCATTCACGCCAGTTGCTTATACTTCCGGCCCTGCTTTTATTGATAACTGGCGTTAAATTCGGGAGTAATAATGTCCTCTGACTCTGTGGAACGTATTGGCGGATGGCTTCTGGCGCCGCTGGCATGGCTCCTGGTGGCCCTGCTTAGCGCCTCATTGTCGCTGCTGTTTTTTGCTGATGCTCTGATGTCTTCCCAGACTTATACCCTGCTGCGCAATATGAGTGCTGAGCATCTCGCCTTGTGGATTGCTTCTCTGGCCTTCGCGATCGCCATGTGGTACTACACGCTGTGGTTGACCATTGCCTTTTTCAAGCGGCGGAAAGGGGTGCCAAAGCATTACATTATCTGGCTGCTGATTACGCTTCTGCTGGCGGTAAAAGCATTTGCCTTTTCCCCAATATCAGACGCTCTGGCGCTGCGCCAGCTGCTGTTTCCCCTTCTCGCTGCGGCGCTGCTGGCTCCCTATTTCAAGCGTTCTGAACGGGTTAAGCGGACCTTTGTGAATCCGTAATAACCACACAGTTAACCTGTTGTCGCCGGTATCGATTTATTCGATAATAGACGGCTTTTTCTATTTCAGGTCGAATAATGGCTGATTATTTACTGCTCTTTGTTGGCACCGTTCTTGTTAACAACTTCGTGCTGGTGAAGTTTCTGGGACTGTGCCCGTTTATGGGGGTTTCCAAAAAGCTGGAAGCCGCTATGGGAATGGGGCTCGCCACCACCTTTGTGATGACGCTGGCCTCAATTTGCGCCTGGCTGATTGATACCTGGATCCTTATTCCGCTGGACCTGGTCTATTTACGGACCCTGGCCTTTATCCTGGTTATCGCCGTAGTGGTGCAATTTACCGAAATGGTGGTGCGTAAAACCAGTCCGGCGTTGTATCGCCTGTTGGGCATCTTCCTGCCGCTGATCACCACCAACTGCGCGGTGCTCGGCGTTGCGCTGCTCAACATTAACCTCGGGCATAATTTCCTGCAGTCTGCGCTGTACGGCTTTGCTGCCGCCGTCGGCTTTTCGCTGGTGATGGTGCTTTTCGCCTCCATCCGCGAGCGTCTGGTGGTTGCCGATGTGCCGGCGCCGTTTCGCGGTAATGCCATTGCGCTGGTCACTGCCGGTTTAATGTCTCTCGCCTTTATGGGCTTTAGTGGTTTGGTGAAGTTGTAATGAATGCTGTCTGGATAGCCGTGGTTGCCATTAGCCTGCTGGGGCTGATTTTCGGCTTAATTCTGGGGTACGCTTCGCGCCGTTTTGAGGTGGAAGATGACCCGGTGGTGGAAAAAATTGACGCCCTGCTACCGCAGAGCCAGTGCGGTCAGTGCGGTTACCCCGGCTGTCGTCCCTACGCGGAAGCCGTAGGCACTCAGGGTGAGAAAATTAACTGCTGCGCGCCCGGCGGCGAAGCGGTGATGCTCAAAATCGCTGAACTGTTGAACGTCGACCCGCAGCCTACGGACGGCGATGCGCAAGAAGCCGTACCTGCGCGAATGCTGGCGGTGATCGACGAAGCGAACTGCATCGGCTGCACAAAATGCATTCAGGCCTGTCCTGTGGATGCCATCGTCGGCGCCACCCGTGCGATGCATACGGTGATGAGCGACCTCTGCACCGGCTGTAATCTTTGCGTCGCGCCTTGTCCGACGCAATGTATTGAACTGCGCCCGGTGGCGGCGACGACAGAAACCTGGAAATGGGATCTTCAAACCATCCCGGTACGCATTATTCCCGTGGAACAACATGTTTAAGTTATTTTCCGCATTTCGCAAAGACAAAGTCTGGGACTTCAACGGCGGCATTCATCCGCCGGAAATGAAAACCCAGTCTAACGGTACCCCGCTGCGTCAGGTTTCCCTGCCGCAGCGTTTTGTCATCCCGCTGAAACAACACATCGGCGCGGAAGGTGAGCTCTGCGTCCAGCCGGGCGATCGCGTCCTGCGCGGCCAGCCGCTAACCCGCGGCTGGGGCAGAATGCTGCCGGTGCACGCGCCAACGTCCGGCATCGTGGCGGCGATTGCCCCCCACTCGACCGCCCACCCTTCCGCGCTGGCGGAAATGAGCGTCATTATTGATGCCGATGGTGAAGACCGCTGGATTGAGCGCGATGGCTGGAACGATTACCAGAATAAATCCCGCGAAGAGCTGATTGAGCGCATTCACCAGTTTGGCGTAGCCGGGCTTGGCGGCGCCGGTTTCCCCACCGGCACTAAGCTGCGCGGGGGCGGCGACAGAATCGAAACATTAATCATCAACGCGGCGGAGTGTGAGCCCTATATCACCGCTGACGATCGCCTGATGCAGGATTGCGCGGCGCAAATCGTTGAGGGAATTCGCATCCTTGCCCATATTCTGCAACCTGCACAGGTGCTGATCGGCATCGAGGATAATAAACCGCAGGCGATTTCGATGCTCCGCGCGGTACTTGCCGACACGCACGGTATTTCGCTGCGCGTAATCCCGACGAAATACCCCTCAGGCGGTGCAAAACAGCTGACGCAAATCCTCACCGGTAAACAGGTGCCCCACGGTGGGCGCTCCTCTGATATCGGCGTATTGATGCAAAACGTCGGCACCGCCTATGCGGTGAAACGTGCGGTGATAGACGGCGAGCCGCTGACGGAGCGCGTAGTCACCTTAACCGGCGAAGCGGTCACGCGTCCGGGCAACGTCTGGGCGCGCCTGGGTACGCCGGTCAGCCATCTGCTAAAAGATGCCGGTTTCTGCCCAGGCGCCGATCCGATGGTGATTATGGGCGGCCCGCTGATGGGCTTCACCCTGCCCTGGCTCGACGTGCCGGTGGTCAAAATCACCAACTGTCTGCTGGCGCCTTCGGCGAGCGAAATGGGCGAACCGGAAGAGGAAAAAGGCTGTATCCGCTGTAGCGCCTGCGCGGACGCCTGCCCGGCCGATCTTCTGCCGCAGCAGTTATACTGGTTCAGCAAAGGGCAGCAGCACGACAAAGCCACCAGCCATAACCTCGCCGATTGTATCGAGTGCGGCGCCTGCGCCTGGGTTTGTCCAAGCAATATCCCGCTGGTGCAGTACTTCCGCCAGGAGAAAGCCGAGATATACGCCATTGCGCAAGAAGAGAAACGCGCAGCGGAAGCGAAAGTCCGCTTTGAGGCGCGTCAGGCTCGCCTGGAACGGGATAAAGCCGCAAGGCTGGAACGTCATAAGCAGGCAGCCGTACAGCCAGCAGCGAAAGATCAGGATGCGATTAACGCCGCCCTTGCCCGCGTACGTGAAAAGCAGCGCAACGCGGCACAGCCGATTATCGTGCTCTCCGGCGAGAAACCGAATAACAGCGAAGCCATCGCCGCTCGCGAAGCCCGTAAGGCCGAGGCGCGGGCGCGCAGGGCTGAGCAGCTGGTAGTCCCGGCTGAACCTGCCCCGGACGCAGAGCAACCTGCTACCGTTGACCCGCGCAAGGCCGCCGTCGAGGCCGCGATCGCCCGGGCCAAAGCGCGCAAAGCGGGCCAGCAGGCAGCCCCGGCTGAACCTGCCCCCGCCGCAGAGCAACCTGCTACCGTTGACCCGCGCAAGGCCGCCGTCGAGGCCGCGATC